>JBGSSG010000418.1:0-4458 GCA_041737185.1 Anaerohalosphaeraceae bacterium | reverse complement strand
ACCGTTTTCTTAAAGACCACAATCAGGCGGACAGGACAACTCCGGTTATCGTAGAAAAGAGAGGAAAGACCGAAGATAACCAACTGGAACTGGTTTTCCGCCGAATCTGCGACGGGTGGAATTGTCTGAATACAAAACTTCCATTCCAGCTTGTTATTGTAGATAAAAAATCCAATGCTGCGGGACTGCAAATAGCCGATCTTATTGCGCGTCCAATCGGCATAAAGACCCTGCGTCCGGAACAGCCTAACAGAGCATATGATATACTGGATACAAAATTCAGGAAAAACCAGTCGGGATGCGTCAAGGGGTGGGGATTGAAGGTGTTTCCATAAACAACAGAAGGCTTCCGGGTTTTCCCAGAAGCCTTTTGCCGACCGGATATTTCCAGTCCATACATAAACTATACGTCAAAAAAAGAAATAGTCAAGAGAAAAAAGGATTTTTGCGGGAGTTTTATGAGATACAGTCAGACGTTTATACCTACAATGAAAGAAGTTCCCGCCGACGCGGAGATAATCAGCCATCAACTGATGCTTCGGGCGGGGCTTATGCGAAAGCTTGCCAGCGGGACGTATATTTATCTGCCGGCCGGTCAGCGGATGATTTTGAAGATTACGGAGATTATCCGCCAGGAGATGAACCGCACTGGCGCCCAGGAAATCATTATGCCGGTGGTGCAGCCGCTTGAGCTGTGGCAGAGAACCGGACGGGATGTTGACTACGGGGAAACGCTCGGCACATTTACCGACCGGCACGGGCGCGGCAATGTACTGTCTCCGACGGCGGAGGAAGGTTTTACTTACCTGGCCGCCTGTGAGATTCAATCCTATAAGCAGCTTCCGATGAATCTCTATCAGATTAACACCAAGTATCGAGATGAATTCCGTCCGCGTTTTGGCGTTCTGCGGTCGCGGGAATTTATTATGAAGGACGCCTACAGCTTCCACACAACCGAGGAATGTCTACACAAGACCTATATGGATATGTACAACGCCTATTGCCGGGTGTTTTCGCGATGCGGGCTGGAGTATGTCATTGTTCAGGCAGAGACCGGCGAAATGGGCGGCACCGGCTCGCACCAGTTCACTATACCCTGCGAGAACGGCGAAGACGTGATTGTCTATACCGCGGACAATAATCTGGCGTGGAATCTCGAAAAGGCGCCGGTTGACCCGCTGCCGAGGCAAAAGTCCGTGCAGGCCGGCCCGATAACGCAGGTTCATACGCCCGGCGTCGGCAGCATTGAGGCGGTGTCAGCCTTCTTGAAGATACAGCCTGCGGATTTGATTAAGACGATTGTCTATAAAACTTCCGAAAAGAAGACGGTTATCGCTCTTGTTCGCGGCGATAATGAAGTCAATATGGAAAAATTCACGAAGTTTTTCCCCGGCCAGCATATCGAAATGGCCGACGAGGCTGCAATTGTCGGATTGACCGGCGCTGCGGTTGGTTTTGCAGGCCCGGAAGGATTATGCGACAAAGTAGATAAAGTCATCATTGACCACGCCGTGGCTGCGATGGCCGTCGGTGCCACAGGCGCTAACAAGACCGATTATCATATAAAGAACGTCGTGCCCGGCAGGGATTTCCCGCTGTCGGGAGCGAATATCGCCGTTGCCGACATCCGCAATGCCGTCGATGGCGATACTTACGAGGGAAAGAAACTGCTGTTTAAGCGCGGCATCGAGGTTGGGCAGGTGTTTAAGCTGGGCACCAAGTACAGCGTGAAACTTGAGGCCGGATTCTCCGATGAAGACGGCGCAATCAAGCCGTGCCTGATGGGCTGTTACGGCATCGGGGTGAACCGTATCATCGCTTCAGCCATTGAGATTGGCCATGATAATGACGGGATGATTTTGCCGATTACGATTGCGCCGTGGGAGGTGATTATCACGCCGGCGACGGTAAGCGATGATGTCCTCGGCGCAGCAGAGAGGATTTATAAGGAGCTTCAGGCCAAAGGCGTTGAGGTCTTGTTTGACGACCGTGATTTACGCGCGGGCGTGAAGTTCAAGGATGCCGATTTATTGGGTATTCCCATTCGCATTACCATTGGCCCAAAGACATTGGCCGAAGGCAAGGTTGAATTAAAACTCCGCAGAGAAAAGGAAAAGCAGTTAATCGATGTTGCCGATGCGACCGACTTTACCGCCAACCTCGTCAAACAGCTTAAGGATGAGATTAACGGTAAACTGTAGAAATTGGGATTTGCCCCAGCCCGCTGGGCCGGGCTATGGTATATTAGCCTTTTAGGCCGGAATTAGATTCAGGTGGATTTACCCCCCGGCCTGAAGGGCCGGAATAACTTAGCCCAGGGCAACGCCCTGGGTGGATAAAATATCAAAAACAAAAAACGCCCCCAAGGGGCAGGATAAGCAGTTATGCCGCAGTCGCTGGCACAGGTTTATGTTCATATCGTTTTCAGCACCAAAGAACGATACCCCTTTATTCAGCCAAACATAGAATCAGAACTTTTTGCCTATATGGGCGATACTATCAAGCGAGTCGGCGGTATTCCGCATTTAATTAACGGAACCGCAGACCATGTACACCTGTTGTCTTTGCTGCCGAGAACAATAGCGTTATCGAAGTATATAGAAGAGATTAAACGCAACAGCAACTGATGGATAAAAACAAAGAATAGCGATTACCAAAAATTTGCCTGGCAGAGTGGTTATGGAGCGTTTTCTGTCAGCAGTTCACAAAAGGAGTCCGTTATACGTTATATTGCCGGACAAAAAGAGCATCATCGAAACATCACGTTCAAGGAAGAACTTCTTGCGTTTTTGAAGAAATACAATGTCGAATACGATGAACAGTATTTGTGGGATTGATTATGCTGCCCTTACAGGGCGCAATGAGGGTTGGCGATCAGATACCCAGGGCGTTGCCCTGGGCTATAATAGATTGGCCTTTCAGGCCGCAAAACAACGAAAAGTGTCCGGTACAATTTCCGTATGACAAAAAACGATTGAATGAAAGGGACGAACAATGAAGATTCAAGTGCGACGGTTTGGTATTCTGCAAATGGGCAAACTACTGGCGGTTCTCTATGGATTGGGGGCTGTGATATTGTTTCCATTTTTCTTAATCGGCCTAATCGCAAATCCCCAAAAAGCGTTTCCGATGTTATTTATGATTATATTGTATCCGCTGATGGGGTTTATTGGAGGAATTATTGGAGCCGCGTTGTATAATATGGCGTCAAGGATCGTCGGAGGCATAAAGATGGAATTTGAAGTCGAGGCAATTCAAAGTTAAGACGACGGAGTAGATACAATCGCCCCGTCCAATTTTCGTCTGACTATTTGAAATTTTGTTTTTAATTTGCAACCGGTGGTCAGCTTACGACCGCGTAATCGGGAAAAGGTTTTTGGATTCAGTATTTCGAGTTTGTTTCGGATTTCGGGTTTAGTGTTTAGGATTTTCATACGATGTGGGAGATACAAAAGCCCCAGCCGGTGAAATTGATAGTCGGCGTTCTGGCCGCGGATGAACATTGTCTGGAGGCGGCCCGGACGAATGTAATCGAAACGTTCGGGCAGGCGGACATCACAAGCCAGGTCTGGCTGTTCGATATGACCGACTACTATGCCAAGCAGGCTGGGCCGGCGATTTTGCGGCAGTTTGTGAGCATTGACAAACTCATCGACCCAGGGCAGCTTTCGGCGATTAAGCACAAGGCCAATCAAATAGAACAGAATCTGGCGGAAAGTCTTGCGACGCAGTGGCCCCGGCCGGTAAATCTTGACCCGGGATACCTCGAGCCTTCCAAGCTTGTGCTGGCCTCGACGAAAAATTTCGCACATCGGGTATATATCGGCGCCGGCATCTGGGCGGAAGTTACGCTCACCTATAGCAAGGGCCTCTGGACGGGCTTTCCTTTTACATTTCCGGATTTCAAGAGCGGCAGGTATAATGAGTTTTTGAGCAAGGTGCGCAGCAGGCTGGCGGAACAGCGAAAAGAAATTGAGAATTAAGAATGTAGAATTGAGAATTAAAAAAATAATCTTTGCGCCCTCCGCGGCAAAATTTTATAAAGGAGAATGGATATTTCACATTTGACCATACTGGCGATTGCACTGCCTGTCGCGGCGTTTATTGTCTCGGCGTGCCTGACAGGACTTGTCCGCGGCCAGGCGCTCAAGGTGAATTTCTGCGCTTACCCAAAACAGGACAGGTATCACAGCAAGGTTGTAGCTCTTGGCGGCGGAGCGGCGATATTCTGGACGATGGCTGGTTTCATCCTCGCAGGCGCTGCGGCGGTAAAGTGGTTTTCCGCCGGCGGCGCCGGCTGGCTTGACGGATCGGCAAGGGTTCATATCGAGGGCTTTTTAAGCAAAATTCCCGATTTGCTTATCGTGGTCAACTGTGCGCTGTGGCTTCATCTGGTCGGCCTGTGGGACGACGTAAAGAGGCTTGGGCCGTGGGTCAAGCTGGCCCTTCAGTTTGCCG
>JBGSSG010000416.1:0-10208 GCA_041737185.1 Anaerohalosphaeraceae bacterium | reverse complement strand
CTGGTCTTTCGCAAGGAATTTGTGGACCGCCTGTTTGGGGGATATTCCAGGGGCGACTATCCGGTCTATTTCTATTTCCTTATTATGTTCAAATACATTACGCCCTGGTTTGTATTTCTCCCGATAGCGCTGCTGTCGCCTCTTTACAGGGTCTGGCAGGAAAGACGACCCTTTATGCTGTTTTTGTGGATATGGTTTGTTGCGGACTTTGTTTTCCTTACGCTTAACCCCTGCAGACGGCAGCATTATCTCCTGTCGTTAATGCCCGCCGCGGCCATACTCATCGGAATCGTCCTGGAGGAAATGGCGTTTGGCCGGACAATATTCTCCGACTTTTTCAAAAGGCGAATACTTGTCCTTCACGGCGTCATTTTCGCCGGGGTCGCAGCGGGCGGGTCGCTCTATGTGCTTCTGGCGGCCAAATCGTTTTTGAGCGGAACGCTTCTGTTAAGCGCTGTTTCTTTGGCCGGATATATGATTGTTTTGTATCTCTTCCGCCGGGAAAGGCCCGGAAGCGCGATTGTCGCCTGCTTTGCGGGATTGTGCGTCGCGATTATCGTGTCTAATTTTTATTTTCTGCCGCGTATGGATGAAAACAAGGGAACCGCGGTGTTTGCTGAAAAAATCGCCGCTATCGTTCCGGATTCCGCTTCCCTGATTGCTTATAAGGAAGCGCCCAGCCGTTTTGTGCATTACTTTGGCCGGACGGTGGATGTAGTTGAAGACGAAGAGCTTCTGCGGCAGAGGTATGAACAGGGCGATTGGATTGTGGCGTTTATTGAGCATCTGCCTGATGAAGGAAGCTTCAGGCCCGTGTACCGGGCCGAACTTAAGAAAGACTCAAAACCGGACTCTGCGGGCGTGCTGTTTCACAAAAGGGATTAACTGCGCCGTAAACGGTAAGCCGGTTTCTGTAAATCTCACGGGCCGGGACAGCGAATATACTGAATTTCATCTTCCGTCAGTTCGCGGTCGTCGATGATTTTTTTTACAGCTTCAATGGTTTGCTGTTCCGAATACCCCTGTTTTTTTCGGGCCCATGCCGCCACGAGCATTGCTACCCGTTTATCGTCGCTGTCGCCCCCGTGCAGCAGAACGGGAAGATTGCCTTTGTCCTCCATTATCGCGAAGAACTTTTCCTGTGTTTGTGCGTCGGGGAAATACATACCGCGCAAAATGGGCATATGAAAATAACTCACGTTGTTGGTGCGGACCCACTCCATTTCTTCGGTATTCCAGTTTTCCGCAAGATGTTCCGATACCGGGCGTATATTGATGATAGTTGTAAGATGATATTTGTAAACCAATCTATAATAGTCCATCCCCCGCGGCTGGCCGCTTGTATAAAGAACCGAAGGCTTGATAATGCAGAAATCATGGACATTAAAATGACGGACAACGGCGATTCCCAGAAGAACTATCAGAACGGATAAAATCAACCCGCGTAAATGCCTTTTTTTTCGACTCATTTTTTCTCTTCCGTCAAACCAACCTGACGATGACAGCTTTTTACGGAATAGATTTTTTTGTGCGTTGACTCAAAATAAACCCGGCTGAGCATTTCGGCAAGCAGCCCTGTTGAGATAAAAATCAGACTGAAGATAAGCAGCACCCCGGCAACGCCCGCCAGAGGCGCGTGGGCGACCATTATGGGAACCTTATAATAAAATTTGTCAAACAGGATATAAATAAGAATGAGAACTGACGTGATAATGCTGTAAAACGCCATCCGTCCGAAAAAGTGGAGAGGCTTGGTTAGATAGCCGAGCAGAAAACGCAGCGTAATCAGGTCGAAGGCAACGCGGAATGTCCGCGAAATTCCATAATTGCTTTTTCCCTTCGGACGCACGACGTTGGCAATCGGAATTTCCGTGATTTTGGCCCCGCTGCAGGAAAGAAGCGCGGGGATAAAACGATGCATCTCCCCGTAAAGGTTCAATTCGGAAAGAATCTCACGGCGAAACGCCTTAAAGGTCGTTCCAAAATCATGAATTGCTACGCCGCTGATTTGCGCGGCAAGCCAGTTGGCCGCACGAGAAGGTATTTTCCGCATCAGAAGATTGTCAACCCGCTGCTTTCTCCAGCCGCTCACGACGTCATAACCTTCTTCCAGTGCCTCAAGAAAAAGAGGAATCTCTTCGGGAAGATGCTGCAGGTCGCCGTCCATTGAAATAATCATACGCCCGGCGGCGATATCAAATCCCGCCGCCAGCGCCGCTGTCTGTCCGAAATTGCGGCGCAATTCCACGACTGTCAGATAAGGGTCGCGCCGTACTATTTCTTCCAGGCGGCTCGGCGTGGAATCCGAACTGCCGTCATCAACGAATATCAACTCGTACACCAGCCCTGTCGAATCCATCACCTTCCGGAGTCGGCTGTGAAGCTCATCTACCACTTGGGATTCATTATAAAGCGGTACGACAACAGAACAGTCTATCTGTGTTGATTCTTTACAACTGTCCATAATGCATCAGTCTGACCCCGGCATTGTTTAACATTTGCTTTATCAGCCCGCTGCATAGGGCCTCCTGTTCCGCAACGCGCTGCTCAACCAGCCTGGTTTTACATTCATCCAGGCCATGGCGATACCCGGGATGCGTCATAAGCTCCGCCGTACCGCAGGAAGCATTTTCAGCGAACGTCTCGAAAAAAGCAAGGTCAATCTTGCCGGTATGAGCGACGCCGTAGAGTTGATGGGTTTTTATAAAATCGGCGTTTTGCCGGCGGTTGACCGTCGCCATAAAGCGAAGAAGCTTCGCTCTTTGTCGGCCACCCTTACTGGGGGCCGGCCAGGGCGGGAAACTGACCGCCCTGGGTTCAAATACGTTGCGGATTGCCGGAATCCGGTATCTCCCGGCAAGCGAACAGACAATCGGGTAAATACCGGGAAAAGAATGAATGTGTTTGTGAGAATCAAGATGGGTTGGTTGGATGCCTTTGTCTATAAGCCAGCGAATCTGCGCCTCGAATTCAGCGGCGATTGCGGCCCGAAACCGTGAACTGAACAGCGATTTGACTGCCAACTGGTTTGCCGAACGGGCAAATAGTCCGTCCGCGTTGACAAGTATTTCGGCATTACCACCCATTGTAAGCGGTTTGCCTTCGGTTAAATTGAGATGCACGCCGATTCCAAGGTTTGGCATCTGCCCGGCAATTTCCGCAGCCTGCTCGGCGTAAGGCATATTGCTCATCAGCGTGGCGCTGGTAAGTAGGCCTTGCAGGTGTGCGTCCCGAACGGCAAAATTTACGCCCGGACATAACCCGAAATCATCCGCATTTATAATCAAACTAATGCTCATAAAAGGAGCTTATAACCCGTTGTTCTTTGCAGGTCAATTATAGAGTCGGCGTTGCCGGTGCGAAAATCCAGCCAATAAACCCTTGCAGACAACCCATTTATAATTTTCCGTATGTTCGGGAATTAGCCGTTGTTTTTGGACGGTCGGGCTGTTAAAATTACGTTCACTTGTGCGATAAAATCTCACAAAACCTGCAAAAGACTCTTGGAAGGGTTTTGTATGGACAATGTATTGATACATCCGCCGGCGGATTTCGGCAGGAATTTTATCCCCGCCGAATACCTCCCCGCCGGACAGGATGAGTATTACCTCCGCAGCGCCCAGAACGTCCGCCCCTCCGGACAGTGGCGACATCTCAGGGCCGATGAGTTGGAAGCGCTTGTCAAAAACGGAAACACATCGGACAACTGGGACGAAGTCCTTGTAAGCGAGGAATTCGATCCGAACCTGGTACGAAACAGCGATTTCCTCGGCTTAGTCCGCATCGGCAGGCTGCGCAACGTCATACTTGAGCATCACGAATTGAAGCTCCCTGCCGGAATCAGCAACAGTTTAATCGTCGCCTGCGACATTGGAGACGACGCAGCCATTCATAACGTGTCATATCTGGCTCATTATATCATCGGCGACCGCTGTATCCTGGCCAATATCGACGAAATGCACACCACCAACCACGCCAAGTTCGGCAACGGCGTCCTCAAGGACGGCGAACCGGAAAAAGTCCGCGTTTGGCTGGACGTTATGAACGAGACCGGCTGCCGTCAGATTATGCCGTTTGACGGAATGATTACCGCCGACGCCTACATCTGGGCAAAATACCGCGACGACAAACCGCTAATGGAAAAATTCAAAGAAATTACACAAAAACGCTGCGATTCCCGCCGCGGCTATTACGGTTCCGTAGGCGACCAGTGCGTCATCAAAAATTCCCGCATCCTCAAAGACGTCAAAATCGGCTCGTCCTGCTACATCAAGGGCGCAAACAAACTCAAAAACCTGACCATTAACTCATCCGACCAGGAACAAAGTCAGATTGGCGAAGGCGTCGAACTGGTCAACGGTATCGTCGGCTACGGCTGTCACATCTTCTACGGATGCAAAGCCGTCCGGTTTATCATCGGCAACAACTCGAACCTCAAGTACGGGGCCAGACTTATCAACTCGTTCCTCGGCGATAATTCCACGATTTCCTGCTGCGAAGTCCTGAACAATCTGATTTTCCCCGCCCACGAACAGCATCATAACAACTCATTCCTGATTGCCTCGGTGGTGATGGGGCAGAGCAATATGGCCGCCGGCGCAACGGTCGGTTCCAACCATAACAGCAGGGCTAATGACAACGAAATACAGGCGGGCCGCGGCTTCTGGCCGGGACTTTGCACCAGCGTCAAACACTCCAGCAGGTTCGCCTCGTTCACCCTGCTGGCAAAAGGAGATTATCCAGTGGAGATGGATATCCCGCTGCCGTTTGCTCTGATCAATGACAATACCGCACAAGACCGGCTGGAGGTTATGCCGGCGTTCTGGTGGCTTTTCAATATGTATGCCCTGGCGCGGAATTCCTCAAAATTTCAAAGCAGGGACAATCGCATCACCAAAGTTCAGCATATCGAATTCGATTCTCTTGCCCCGGACACGGTTGAAGAAATTTTTAACGCACGGCGCCTGCTGGAAATCTGGACGGCAAAGGCGAGCCTGCGGCAAACCGGCAAAAATACAAAAGCATCCGATGAAGAACTGTCGCGAATCGGACGCGAGCAGCTTGCCGGCGACGCCGGACACGTCGCGGGTCTGGAAGTCCTCGGCGAGAATATGGAAAAATCCCACAGAAAAACAGTCATCCTGAAAACGCGGGAAGGCTATCAGGCATATAGCGATATGCTCCTGTACTATGCCGTCAAAAATCTCATCGATTTTCTGCAGGCCAATCCGCAGGCGAATTTCGCCTCTATGAAAGAATCGCTCAAAGGCCCGCGTCAGCGGCAATGGGTCAATCTCGGCGGCCAGCTTGCGCAAAGCCCGGACGTTGACAGGCTGCGAGCCGACGCAGCCGCCGGAAAACTTGACTCCTGGGACGATATTCACCGACGCTATGACCAGCTCTGGCAGGAATATCCGCTCCAAAAACAAAAACATGCCTTCGCGGCGATGTGCGAACTTTATCAAACCAACGACATAAACAAAGAACAGTGGCTCGGCGCCCTTGAAAAGTGCGTCAAAGTACAGGAATACATCCGCGACCAGGTCTATCTGTCCAGAAAAAAGGATTTCGACAATCCCTTCCGCCAGGCCACCTTCCGTTCTGTGGAAGAAATGACCGCCGCGATTGGAACCATCGAGGACAACAGTTTTGTAAAACAGGTTCGCAGGGAAACCGAAACCTTCGCTGGGACCGTTGCGGAAATTACTAAGCGAGGCTGACAAAGTAAAAAAATTTAATCTGATTTGCCAAAGGAGACGTTATGAATCTTAAAGACCAGAAGTATGCAAAGCACGCCCTTGTTCAGGAAATGATGGACACTGTTCGGGTCGTCAAAAACTTCAATCCGAACCAGACAAAAGCCCTGGCCGGCCAAATCAAATCCGCCAGCCGGCTGTTGCTGACAGGTGAAGGCTCAAGCCGAATCTTCCCCGCCAAAAACGCCATTCGTAAAGCCCTTCGATGGGGTCTTGGGCTTGGCATCTGCACCGACGGCTCGCGCCAGTCCGCCCAGTATGACCTGTCCAAATTCGCCGTGTTCTGCGCATCCAACTCCGGCAGAACAAAAGAGGTCGTTCTCCTGGCAAAGAAACTCGCCGAGATGAAAAACCAAAACCGTTTCGGCCTGAGCGCAAACGCAGGCACTCTTCTTGAAGAAGCCTGCGCAAAAACTTTTGTCCTTACCTGCGGCTGGGAACAGGCCGTCGCCGCCACAAAAAGCGTCATAGAACAGGCCCTGTTCTATGAATCCATCATACGCCATATCGCAGGCTCAATCGACAAATTAAACTGCGCCGAGCTGGCGGGCAAAATTGAAACGGCCCTTACAATGCCTATCCCAGCCGACATAACAGCCGCCGCCGTAAAAGCGCCCACCATTTATTTTGCCGGCTATAACGACGGCGTCGCCGAGGAGCTTACGCTAAAGACAAACGAAATCACCCGCAAAAAATCCGACTTCCTTGAAGGCACCTATGCCGTCCACGGCATTGAAGAAGTGATGGACCCCAAAGACATCGTTTTTGTCGTCGATCCTATCGAAGAAGAACAGGAAAAATTTCAGGAAGTCCTTGTAAAAGGTGTCGGACTAAAAGTCGTCGCAATCGCCAGCCGCGATACGAAATTTTCTACACTGAAAGTGCCGGACGCCGGCGAGCTTGCCCCCTATGTATATCTGTGCGCAGGCTGGAACCTGCTGGTGGAAATCGGTCTGGCCAGCGGAATCAATCTCGACAAACCCCAGCGCGCCCGAAAAGTCGGAAACGAACTGATTGTGTAGAACAAGATGAGGGCTTTGGCCGGAGGCCGTGATGTCGGCAGCCGTGTTTTACTCGTATCCGATGAGTCTGCGCAATTTGGCGATATGGTTTTCGTAAATGCCGCGGGGATTGGTATTATACTTTTTGCACAGACTTGCGGCGTAACCAGCGGCGATGCCCATCTGTCCGGTTGTATTCATTACACGAGGCCCGCCCAGGCCGATATGCGAACAACTGAAACAGCGTCCGGCCATCATCAGGTTTTTGATATTCTTCGAATACAGACAGCGAAAGGGAATATAGTATTTGCCGGTATTTCTGAAAATTGCTTCAGAGAGGAAATCATATTTTGAATCTTTAAGTATCCGCTGGTAATGCACGTCTATCGCACGGGTTTCTTCAGCGACGGTATCCGGAAATACGCGGTTTTCAACCATATCGCTCATCGTGTAAATGTAATCGCCCATCAGCCGGCGGGACTCGCGTTTGCCCAGAATATAGCCGACCCACTCGAGCGACGCCCCGGCGTTTTTCGGGTCCTTCTTGGCGTTGCTGAAAACTCCGTATATCGCCCGCAGCAAATGGTCGCGGATTGCTTCTGCGTCATAGACCTGGTTGAGGCTGTCGTCCGAATATTCCCAGTCCCATTCGCCCTGGAGACCTTCCAAATCTTTTGCGACAGCCGTCGCCCAGGGGACATCCGGGAAAACCGTTTTAGTATCCGTCTTGCGCGAATACCACAACAGCGACGAACCCATAACCCGGTTGTCCGGTTTTTCAGGGGACCATAACCAGCCGTATTCTTCCCATTGTTCGCCGAATTCATCTCGGCTTTCTCTGCCGCAGCGGTATTCGGCGCCTGCCCAATAACCAATCCAGCCGTCGCCTGTGCAGTCGATAAATACCGGGGCGACAAAACGCCTCGTTCGCCCGTTTTCAATGTGTTGTGCGTCTATGCTTGTTATCGTATTTTCGTTTGTTATGACCGCGTAAGCCCGCCATCCGAGAAACTGCGTGATATTCTTTTCGGCATCGAGCGCACTATGACGTTTAATGTCGTCTTTGAGCGCATCCGGCGAACCATTCGGCCAGTGCGCGGTGTTGATTTTCTCAAGCAGCGCCTGTCCTTTTCCCGTGATTCCCAATGTGTGTACGCGTATTTCTCCGCCGGCATTTCCGCCGAGTACGGGACGGTCATTAATCAGTGCGACATTCAGGCCCTGCTGTGCCGCCGCCAGTGACGCGGCGCAGCCTGCAATGCCGCCGCCGACGATAACAACGTCGAAATCTTGCTTCGCTTGCGGCTCTTCGCCAGAGCCGGACAGCTTGTTGCGCCATTTTTTCATTTCTTTAGGATTGTCCGGCGGCGTAAACGACCTGTCGATTGTGAAGAAAATAGCGTCGCATCTGCCGTCAAAACCCGTCAGGTCCTGCAATTCGATAGCTGCGTTTTGGGAAGGGATTTCGATACTGCCGCCGTTTTGCCATTCCCAGCCTGCTTCCGTGCCGAAAGTTGTCTTCAGGGCGGTTCCGTTGAGGATGATTTTAAACCGTCCCGGTGCTTCCCAGTCGCCGGGGGCCCAGTTTTTGGTTCTGACCCAGATATGATAAACGCCGGCTGCCGGAAACGTAACGGTCGTTTTTGCGTTAGCAACAGGAATACCCAAGCCATGCGCCAGCAGATAGGGCGAACCCAGAATGTCCATAAACTTCTGATCGACTTTCCAGCCGCCTTTATCCTGAAAGCTTTCGGCTTCGACAAGCAACCCGTTTGACGGATTAGCCGAGTAACTGGTAACGCCGAACATAATCCAGAACACGCTGAAAAGAAAAATGAACCGTCTGGCCATTGCCGAATTTCCGAAATAATAGAACCTCTTTTTCAAGGCCGGAACTGGAGCTGGAGGGAATCGAACCCTCATCACCGCATTGCGAACGCGGTGTACTCCCATTATACTACAGCCCCTCGCTTGGCCGTCCTGATTATTCAGGTACCGGCAAAACATCTATTTTAATCTATCAAACCGGCGTTTTCAAACACTTTTCTGACATTATCTGAAAATCCGCCTTTCCCGGCAGACTATCTGCTCAATCGGCAGCCGACGAATTTCTGATTGGCCTCGGTCGTCCTCCGGGCTCCCTCGCCCAGAGCCGGATAACCGTTGCCCGTAAGGAACAGTTCCACCTTAATTCAAAGGTGTTTCTATTCAGATTATGGGGACAGGCTCAGGTTGCGGGCACAAATTCCGCTCCAACTGGCACAAAATCAAAAACTGAACTGAGCGAGAGAAAATAAAGAATAAAGTGTTTGTAAGTTGTGGACTTGCAAGAGATTATATAAATGGGCAGTACAGGACTCGAACCTGTGGCCTCCTGCTTGTAAGGCAGGCGCTCTAGCCGACTGAGCTAACCGCCCGTGAGGCGGGACACTATAATTTATCAGGCGCGCAAAGTCAATCTTACATAATTTGAGTTCCGGGATTTGCGGCCGGCGGCTGGTTCGGGGTACTTCTTTGAAAGGACTGTCCCGCGTCAACTATAATGTTCCCTCGCATTGACTCATAATTTTTGTTACCGAAAGTTCGTCGTTGCCGCACCGAAACAGCACTGGAAAAGCCGGCGGGTGGCGATTGATATGCAGTGAGAGGAACAGGCTCAAGGCCGCCTGCAAACCATAACCTCGCTTCACAACGAAAGGAGCGGGATGATATATTCCTGGTAACTATGCTGTCTCGATTTTTTTCGCCGTTGGTGTCGTTTTATGGTATCGTACCTGCAATATGAAGACACAGTTGCTCAAATGGGATTCTCAGAACGCCGACAGAGGGGCCAACGAGGCGGCCCGCATTCTCGACAACGGAGGCCTGGTAGGCCTGCCTACGGAGACTGTCTATGGGATTGCCTGCCGGGCGGAGCCTTCTTCGATTGCAAGGCTTGACCTGCTCAAAGGCAGGGATGTCTCGAAGCGGTATTCACTTCATCTTGGAAAGGCCGAGCAGGTTTTTCACTATATTCCCGTAATGCCCTTACCGGCCAAAAAGCTGGTTAAAAGGGGCTGGCCCGGCCCGATTACCCTTGTCTGCCGGCTTGATGAACAGTCGCTTGAGCGGCAAAAAGGCGTCGTCGGCCCGCAGGCCTTTGATGTTCTCTACAGAGACGGTTCGATTGGAATCCGCTGTCCGGATCATCCGGCGGCGCTTGGGGTTTTATCTTCTGCGGTCTGGCCCATTGTGGCGCCCAGCGCAAACCCCGGCTCAAAGGCCCCGGCAACCTCTGCCGAGCAGGTACTGAACTATTTTGACGGCAAAATCGAGATGGTAATCGACGCGTCCGAGTCTTGCCGGTACAGAAAAGGCAGTACGGTTGTGCAAATCACATCCGTGGGGATAGAAATACTTCGGCCCGGAGCTGTCGCGGAGCAGGACATCCGCAGGCTGGCAACGGTGCGTA
>JBGSSG010000389.1:0-2456 GCA_041737185.1 Anaerohalosphaeraceae bacterium | reverse complement strand
AATCACCTTGGCGTCGAGCAGCTCGGCCACACGGGCGTTGGACAGCCCAAAACAGCTCCCGACCCCGGCGTGCCCGGTCCCCTCGACGATGACCATCGGATGGGCCTTTTTGAGCATTTCGTGGCAGCGGACGATCTCTTTTTCCAGCGGCTCAACATTGGGATTGAGGATAAACTTGCGGGTAAAGCCCGGCTCGATGGCAATCGGGCTAAGATAGTACGGCTCATCCTGCAGGTTGAACACCTGATGGATCAGGATGCCGTCCTCATCGATGTTTTTGTCCTGATAGCGCAAATAGTGCTGGCCGACCGGTTTGCAGTAACCCGGATTTAGCCCCATGTCGCGCAACACCTGTATCAGACCCAGACTGACCGACGTCTTGCCGCAGTCCTTCAGCGTTGCCCCGACGTATAGTGATTTCATGCCCATCGCAATTCCTGAATTTATGTTTCTCTACCGCCCCATTCTCCGCAAAACCGCCCCAAAATCAAGCACTTTCTCCCAAAACAAATTTCCGCTTACTGCTGGGCAGACCCAAGAGACAGAAAGAATAGTGATATTTTTAGTTCTTCCGGTTAATGGATAGGCAACTGAGTGGCTTTTGATAACTTAAATAGACTTTGGCTGTTTAACAGAGCAGTCCCGAAGGGACGGCAGTTATATAGCCGGGGGCGCAAGCCCCCGGTTGGCAGTCCTTAAACCTCATCCAAGCCCCTAAGGGGCGGCAGTGATAAATCGCTTACTTTAGCCCTCTCGTTTTTCATTAAAGAACCAGAAAAGAATCTTCTTCCGACTTGGCATCATTTTCCGGTGTGCGGCCGGTGGGGGCTGTGCCGCCCTGCATGTCCTGTTCGGTTGGGTTTTCTTCCGTTGACCAGAAGGTGTAGATGTTGTCGTTTTTGACGCCGATGTTGGGCTGGGTTTCATAAGAAGTGTGGCCGTCGGCAAAGAGGACGCTCTGGCCGTATAATGATTTATTCTCCTTCCAATGGTGAGGTGAATTACCAAGTTTCCATGTCTGTGGATCGGCAAGCTTAATAATTTGTGGAGATGTACTCTGTTCGCCTGGGAGGTTTGGATGTCCGCCAATGAACCATGGATTCATATCAGCGGCAACTGCAAAAGAACTGCTGGATCCGTCTTGAGTAGGAAACCGTCCGTAAGGGTTATGCATCGCATAGCTAACATGAGCATAAGGATTGTAGCCAAAATCCCAGAGCTTAATTAACTCCCTGCCAACGGGATTGCCTCCTCCAAAAACAGTTTGTTCAGAATAAGGACAAACAAAACTTCCTGGCGATACATCGGCTTCCCTGACCAACAAATACCAACTTGCGGTAATAGTTCGCACCGAAAATTCCTGTTTTCCACCTTCTTTGAAGTCTGGATCGCTGTAATATGGGAAACCCAATTCAGCAGACCAAGAGCCTTTGCTCGGGAGTTGTGGATAACGGCCATTGTAATCGTGGGCATAAACCATCATGGCGGTGCCGAGACCTTTAAGATTGCTGCCGCAGACTGATCGCATGGCGTTCCGCTTAACCGCAGCTAAACCGTACAGAAAGAAAAAAAACAATGAAACAAGAATGATAATCACAACAAGTGTTTCAATCAGCGTTAATCCTTTTTGTTTTTTCATTGTTTGTCCCCTTTTGGCATTGACTATTGTCGATTGACGAATGACGATTGGGTGGAATTTTTCTGATTTATTCCGCGTAGGCAAGGCCCACCCTACCGACTTTCTTTCCTGTAATAACATATAATTTCATCCCATAACGCAATAAGGGAAGCCCTGTTTTCTGCACAAGAATCACGAGCAATCAACAACGCATTATATTGTTCCTTATATGCCTTGCATTTTTGCATGAGCTTTTTAGCTTCAACAAATTTCAGGATATTTTCTTCTTTGCTCAATATCGACTTTTTTACGATTTTCAATATTTCATTTTTTAATGGATGTTTCAGGTGACGGCAGAGAACAGACAGTAATTTCAAGCGGTCCTTTGTGGTCACTTTGTGACCGCCGCTGCTTGGTTCACACCCAAGTTCATAAGCAACCATAAAACCCGCGTTTGCCGATATTGCACAACCTAATCTTGCTATTTTCATTTGTTGTTCAATAGTGTAACAATACAGACAACAATCAATATTCTCGATGAATTTACTTTCCTTCACAAGTAACTTCCTTTCTGCATTTCCAGATTTCGGTCATAATGGAAGCGGTGATGATGCAGGCTAAGACGAAGAAGGCGGTGGGGATGGCGGCTTCGGGGCCGAGGTTGTGGATGGCCAGCACGGTGCCCAGTCCCGCGTTCTGCATACCGACCTCGATGGAGAGGGTTCGACACTGGTCAAAGGGCATCTTAAACAGGGCCGCCACGCCGTAGCCTGCGGCCATGCCGCCTAAGTTAAGCAGCAGGACGACGGTGATAATCAACGCCGAGGCCTGGAGCATT
>JBGSSG010000347.1:0-7204 GCA_041737185.1 Anaerohalosphaeraceae bacterium | reverse complement strand
ACCGCAATCGCAGGCACAAAGACGCGCATACAGGCGTAAATCGGCATCGCTGCGATAAGACTTATCTGCCGTGCGTTGGCGTAGGCAAGCGCCTTGGGCAGCATCTCCCCGAACAGCAGCACCAGCATAAAACATAAGAATCCCGATACTCCGCCGGCAAGCCCGCCGTATCTTTCCTGAATTCGTATTGATAATACGCTGGCCAGCGAAAAAAACGACACATTTACCAGCATATTCCCGAACAACAGACTGCTCAGCAGCCGGTTTGGTTCCTTCAGCAGCCGACAAACAAGCCGTTCAAGACCCTGTTTTGAAGTGCCGGTGCCGCCGCTCTGCCGGGCGGACAAATGAAAAAACGCCGTCTCAGACGCCGAGAAAAAACTCGAACAGCCCAGCAGCGCTGCCATCAGCAAAAGCCGCCATGTTTGTTCTATAAGTACCGCCACTTAACACCACATCGCAAATAAACGATTATTGTATTGTTCATAACTTATTTATTTATATCGGCTTAAACTCGAAAATTCTAATATCTAAATCCTAAACACTAAACAATATCAAATGTTCAAAATCCTAATTTTCAAAACGAAAACCGCACATCAGCAGTTTTGAGCTGTTTGGATTTTTGGTCATTTTTATGTTTTGGATTTGTTTAGAATTTAGGATTTAGAGCTTAGGATTTTTAACATAATACTGTTCTCAAAATTACTTGCGCTGTATTAATCTGCTCCGCTATCGACTAACAGCTATCTATCTCCCCTACACCCCAAGCGCCTCGATCTGTTTGAGCAGATTATGATAAATCCCGAAGGTGGCATAGTACATAAGAATACTCGCAACGATAGTACCTATCGTCACGGCAACCTTGACAGCAGGCTTGTAGCGCGGGTGAATCCAGACTAACGGCAGCGCGAGCGGGCCTAAGCTCAGCAATGCAATGACCACGGCGGCTGTCGAATGATACCATTTTGTCTTTGCCCCGGCAGGCTTGTCAAGAAACTCGCCGCAATAACGGCACTTTATGGCCTCCTGCTGTATCTGCTCCGCGCAGTAAGGACACTTCTTGTTTATCTCCATTTGCTCATCCGCTTTCTCGATAAGAGTTTTCATTGAATTATACATGGATGCCTGCAATACAAAAGGCCGTTCTTTTTATGATACCTGTAAGGTATATATCGTCTAAAACGTCCCGGCAGTTGAATCATCCCTGCCACGCCTAAATCCGGTCGTCATTGCGGGGATAAGAATTCCAGCCCGAAGGACCGTCCGCCCCAAATAGAAAATAGAAAATTTCCCTTCCGTGCAATTATTCCTTTGTGTCGAGGGTAAGCCGGGCGGCAGAGCCGAGGCCGGCGGCAACCTGCGGGATGATGCCCTTTTGGGTGTAGATGGGATGGATGTGCTTGCGCAATTCGGGAAGTTTTTTAAGAAACACCACCGCGGCGGCAAGGCACAGCAGGCCGCTGATAAGCAGGGTGTTCGGCGCGCCGATATGGGTCGCGGCAGAGCCTGCAATAAGCGAACCGAACGGGGCCATGCCGATAAATGACATGGTATAGAGGCTCATCACCCGGCCGCGTTTGTCGTCATCGACAAGAATCTGGAGCAGTGTGTTAATCGAGGCCATCTGTACCATAATGCCGAAACCCGCCAGCAGCAAGAACGCCAGGGACAGCCACAGCAGCGTGGAAAACGAAAACGCAATAACACCGAACCCGAATGCGAATATCCCGATAGCGATGATCCTGCCCAGACCGCGTATGGTCTTGCGCGAGGCAAGATATAGCGCCCCGCTCAAAGCGCCAACGCCGACGGCGCCGAGCAGAAAACCGAGCGTATGCGGCCCGCCGCCAAGAATGTCTCTGGCAAAAACCGGCATCAGCACGGCGTATGACATACCAAAGAGGCTTATGAAGCTCAACAGCAATAACATCACGCGGATGGGCACAAAACGCCAGGCATACACCACGCCTTCCTTAATACCGACAATCGCCGGGCCGTTATGAGAAGACCTGGTTTTTTTCTTCAGCCGCATCATCAGCAGCGCAATGAGCACGGCCAGGTAGCTGATGGCGTTGAGTAAAAAGCACGGCCATTCTCCCGTTGCGTAGATGACGAGGCCTGCGATGGATGGGCCGATGAGCCGCGCACCGTTGAAGATAAATGAATTGAGAGCGATGGCGTTGGGCAGGTCTTCAGAATCGACAAGCTCATAAACAAACGCCTGGCGGGTCGGAATGTCAAAACCGTTAATCAGGCCAAGCACCACGCTAAGGACAACCAGATGCCAGGTGGTAACATGGCCGGTATAAGCCAGCATCATCAGGATAAGAGCCTGAATCATCGAGCATATCTGGGTGCCGATGACGATGCGATGACGGCTGAAACGATCGGCGATAACGCCGGCAAACGGAGCAATGGCAAACGTGGGAATCTGGCTGGCAAAGGCGATAACGCCGAGAAAAAACGGGGAATTAGTCATGCGGTAGGCAAGCCAGCTCATTGCGACCGATTGCATCCAGGTGCCGACGAGCGAGGTGCCCTGGCCGATAAAAAACAGCCGGTAATTGCGGTGCCGCAGCGACCGCAGTACGACCTTGACGTTGTCAAGCAAGGATGATGTTGTATTCGTATTCATTGCCCACGCAGCTTGTTTTTGTAAACCAGCGGATGATTGTACCGTAAAATCGGAATGGATGGAGTAAAAAATTGTTTGAACCAGGATCCCCCATATTATAAAAGGGCAAACCAGACGCGAGAATTAAAGGGGGGCAGACATGTTTTTGTCGAACGCTCATGTTTTTTCTCTTTTTCCAGGAAATATTTACCGCACCACTTATTTTTCGCCCATTCTTATTCGCCCTCTTTTCTACGAACTCCGAACTAAAGAACTACGAACTTATTCCAATCGTCCACTTGTCCGCCTAAGGCGAATCGTCAATCTCTCTGTTCGCTAAAGGTTATATTCAAGGGGGTCGGCCAGATTGGCTTCTTTGAATCCTTTCAGTCGGAGCAGGCAGGAATCGCAATGGCCGCAGGGTCGGCCATTTTCATCAGGGTCATAACAACTGTGCGTAATCGCATAGTCAAGGCCAAGCCCTGTCCCGGTCTTGATAATCTGTGCTTTGTTCATCCCGATTAGCGGGGCCTGTATCCTGAATTTGCCTTTTTTCTCAATCGCGGCGGCAGCGGTAGCGAGGTTTGCCAGTGTCTCAAAGGCCTTAATAAACTCCGGTCTGCAGTCGGGATAGCCGCTGTAATCGGTGCAGTTGACGCCGATGAAGATGTCAAAGGCTCCGAGTATCTCTGCCCAGGCCAGGGCATAAGAGAGGAAAATCGTATTTCTGGCCGGGACATAAGTAATGGGTATATTCCGGGCCGGCTCGGTACGGTCTTTCGGCACGGCGATATTCTTGTCCGTAAGGGCTGACCCGCCGAAAGCGGCCAAATCTATATCAATAATTCTATGCTCGCTGGCGTGGAGTATCCGGGCCACCTTTTTGGCTGCCTGGATTTCAATTTCGTGCCTCTGGCCATATCGAAAGGTCAGCGCATAGCAGTCAAATGGCCGGCTTTTCGCGATGGCCAGTACAGTGGCCGAGTCAAGGCCGCCGCTGAGCAGCACTACCGCTTTTTGTTTATCCGCCATTTGCTCCCCTTGCAAAAGTTTCATTTTCGTGTATGATTACACGGTAAGTATAACCGTTCTTGTGATAAAGGGCAAACGGATGAGCCAGGAAAAACCGCCGCTTGAACTGTTTGAAAATCCCAGTCCGGGCAGGGATTATTCTATCTGTATTCGCTGTCCGGAATTTACCAGCGTATGTCCAAAAACAGGCCAGCCTGATTTCGGGGAGATTTTGGTCGAGTATATTCCGGAACAATCCTGTATAGAACTCAAAAGCCTGAAGTTTTATCTTCAAAGCTACCGCAGCAGGGGTGTGTTTTATGAACGGCTGACAAATGAGATACTTGACGATTTGGCGGGGGCGAGCCGTCCGAATTGGATGCGGGTTACGGCTCGTTTTACGCCCAGAGGCGGGATTACCACCGAGGTACGGGCTGAGTTTTCCAGCCCGGAGAAAGGAAAAAAAGGAAAGGCCTGAAAGATGTCTATAAGCTTTAGCTGCGAGTCGTGTAAAAAAAAGATTAAGGCGCCGGACGAGGCTGGCGGGAAATGGGGCAGTTGCCCTTACTGCAACCATCGCTGTTATATACCGCTGCCCCGCGCCGCCGACGAGCCGGAACTGAAGCTGGCCCCTGTCGATGAAAAAGAAGAAACGAAAATCGGGATGCTGATGAATCAGACGTACAGCCTTACGCGCGAGCTTCTTCATCAAACGGCGCCTTTGGACAAAGGCGCCGGGCGCAGTAAGGATGCGGTGGACGAAAAGGAGGTCGTTAAAATCTGTATCCTGTACATTCGGCAAATGGCCGATGGAGAGCTTTCACAGGCGGCAGGGACGATGGAAAAGATGAAAATATACAAAAAGACGGCTCTTCGGCTGCTAAGCTCAATGGCTCGGGCCGAACGGCCTGAACCGGAACTTTCGGACCTGGCGGATGGCGTGCTGCAGGGCCTTATCCGGGATACCAGCGCCAAACTTTCTGTCTGAAATGTCAATCTCTAAGCCGGTATCGGCGGAAAAAAACAACGGCGATCCGGTTGTCCGGGTTTGCCAAATCAGTAAAAGCTACGGCCCTGTCAAGGCGGTTGACAACCTCAGTTTCCATATAAACCCAGGCACCTGTTATGGACTTCTGGGACCCAACGGCGCCGGCAAGACAACCCTGATGAAAATGATTTACGCACGGACGCTGCCTGACCGGGGGGGCGATGGGAAAATCGGGGTTTTCGGATATGACCCTTTGCTGCATCAGCTTGAAATAAAATATCTATCGGGCGTGGCGCCGCAGGAAGACAACCTCGACGATGAACTTAACGTAATCGGCAACCTGATGATTTTCGCCCGATTCTATGATATCCCCGCGCAAAAGGCGCGGGCCAGGATAGATTACCTGCTGGATTTTCTCGAGCTGGGCGAAAAGAAGAACAGCCCCATCAGGGATTTGTCGGGCGGAATGAAACGGCGGCTTGTCATCGCAAGGGCGCTGCTGAACGAACCACGGCTGCTGCTGCTCGACGAACCCACGACCGGCTTGGACCCGCAGGTGCGGCACCTTATCTGGGATAAGCTGCGGCAGTTGCGGCGGCAGGGCGTAACAATACTTCTGACAACGCATTATATGGAAGAGGCTTTCCAGTTGTGCGACTGTCTTTTGATTATGCACCGGGGCCGAAAAGTTCTCGAAGGGTCGCCAAAGAAGATGCTGGCCGAAAATATCGAAGCTTATGTTCTTGAGCATTATGACGCGGTCGAGCCGCTGCGGGATTTACCCGAAACGGTTCGGGTTGACCGCATCGGCCAGATTATCCGTTATTACGCCGACCGCATCGACGACTTAAAAGCGGCGGCTGACGGCCTCAAAGGCGGCCAGTATTATCTGCGGCAGTCCAATCTTGAGGATGTTTTTCTAAAAGCCACGGGAAGAACGCTTAATGACAGGCAGTAAAAAAATGTATCCGCCTCTGCACAAACGCCTCTTTGGCGTCTGGTGGAGGCATGTGCGTGTGTACGGCCAGCACCTGCCGAGCAACGGCTTTCCGCCGTTTATTGAGCCGCTGATTTTTCTGGCCGGCGTGGGACTTGGTCTGGGCAAATTCATCGCTGAACCGATGGGCGGACGGCCTTATGTGGAATTTCTCGGCATCGGGCTGCTTATAACGGCCTCGATGTGGACGGCGTCGTTTGAATGTACTTTCGGCACGTTTATACGCTTAGAGTTTCAAAAAATTTATGACGGTATGCTGGCGGCCCCGATGACAGCCGAGGACCTTATTATCGGAGAAATGCTCTGGGCGGGAACAAAGGGTCTTTTCTTTTCGTTTGCCGTTTTGTGCGTGCTGAGCGTATTCGGGCTTGTGCCTTTGCCGGCGGGGCTGGCAGCGCCGGCGATTGGTTTTGTCAACGGGCTGATGTTCGCGGCGATTTCGCTGTTTGTTACCTCGTTTGTAAAGACGATTAACCACTTTAATTTTTATATGACCGGCTTTCTGTCTCCGATGTTCTTTTTTTCCGGCGTGGTCTTTCCCGTAAAAAGTCTGCCGACGGCGCTGCGGCCGATTGCGGAAATTTTGCCCCTTACGCACCCTGTCAGGCTGATGCGAGGGATATGCGACGGCCATTTTGAGATGATTTACCTGATGGATGTGCTTTATATTGTTGTTTTTATTGTTGTCGTCGGGGCGCTGGCGGTACGGCGGCTGAAAAAACGTCTGATTTACTGATGCCGCTGCGCTGACAAAAAGAAACCGGTTGAAAATCGTTGTTGAGAAAAAGAGTTTTGGTTATTGTTAATCTGAAAGACAAGCGGCAGTTCATAGTTCGTAGACTGAAACTTGCAGTATGTTTTAGGAGTTAATATATGGATGATAAGATAGCGGTTTTCCGTGGTAAGCAAATAAGAAAAACTATTCATAAGGATGAATGGTATTTTTCCATTGTTGATATTATTGAAGCTCTCACTGACAGCGATAATCCACGGAATTACTGGAACATGATGAAGTCGCGAGAGAAGAAACAGAGCGAAGTTCAGTTGTCCACACTTTGTGTACAACTGAGGCTAACATCTTCTGACGGAAAGAGTTACAAGACCGATTGCGTCAACAGCGAAAACGCTTTCCGTATCATTCAATCCATACCTTCTCAGAAAGCGGAGCCGTTCAAGCGATGGCTGGCAAAGGTTGGATATGAAAGAATACAGGAAATTGAAGACCCTGAGCTTGCCACCAAAAGGACAAAGGCGTTGTACAAGGCCAAGGGCTATTCAGACGACTGGATAGAAAAGAGGATGCGAGGAATCGCCATCAGAGAGGAGTTGACCGATGAGTGGGATAAGCGAGGAGTGAAAGAGCAAAATGAATATGCGATACTTACGGCTGAAATATCCAAGGCCGCTTTCGGCCTGACCCCTTCTCAATATAAAAAGCTTAAAGGCCTCAATCGCGAAAATCTTCGCGACCATTTCAATGACCTTGAATTAATTTTTTCCATGCTGGGCGAGGCGGCAACGACCGAGATAGCCCGCAAGCAGGACGCTCAGGGCTTTCCCGAGAATAAGGTGGCGGCGCGAAAAGGTGGCAAGA
>JBGSSG010000344.1:0-4171 GCA_041737185.1 Anaerohalosphaeraceae bacterium | reverse complement strand
TAGTGGTGCAGTTGAAGAGTGGGTCGATGACGGCGGACTGCGTCGTGTCGGGGGACCGCGCATAGTCCACGATGCTTTGCAATTCCTTGACGCTCGGCGTTCGCCAATCGTTGTGTCCAAGATACTTTTCCGCATTCTTTTTCTGGACCCAGGCGAGCGCATCCTGCCAGTTCATGCCCTTGCCGCTGTCGGTTTTCGACCACATCAAGCCCGTAGCGAGGTCGGTGATGGTGCCGTCGGCGTTGTCGTGGAAATCGTTCTTACCGTACTGCGGGTTGCCGCGCACACACTGCACGAAGAACGTCTTCTCGGCGCCGCCCGGCATTTGCAGGTCATAGCCTTTGATCCGGCCATCCGCGAAATTGACGCCAAAAAGTTTGTCGAACCCGCGAGCGGACTTGCCGACATACTTGGTGCTCGATGCGTATTGGGAGTCAATGACGCGTTCGCCGGTGCGCGTGTCACCGTAGGCGAACTTAAAATGCTTCGTGTCGATGAAAGGTGTCAGTCCAGAAGTGTCCGTCCCCGATGGTCCACTGGGATCGGTGCCGCGTGCGTCGAAAAGCGAATACAGTTCCTTGACGGACGGCAGGCGCCAGTCGTCGAACCCGCCGAATTTGGCGGCGTTGAGTTTCGCGGGCCACGCTTGGGCTTGGTTCCAGGTCAATTTGTCCTTTCGAGTGATGGCGCCATCGCCATCGGTGTCCGGGCTGCGTTGCCAGGTCAGGCCAGTGGTTTGGTCGCGAACGGTGAGGCCATCGGCGCTGATAGCATAACTGAATAGGCAGCCGTGGAACTGCGCATCCTGGCCGTAGAACGGTTGCCCTGGTTTGGGCGGCGAGATTTCGCTGCGGTTGTCGTAGCACTTGATCTGGCCGGTATCGACAACGACATAACTTCGACTGGTCTGTGTGTCCGCCGCAAAAGATAACGAGGCCAGACAGACAACGACAAACGAAAGAAAACTGACAATCCGGCTTTCCATTATTTGGCGCCTTTAACTTGACTGTTCAGCCGAGGTTCACACCCTGCATCCCGGCTGTTGCAAACAGATAAACGTTTCTGGGTCTGGCTTTATTGCCATGCGCATAAAAAAAGCCGCTGGTTTTGCCCTGCGGCCTTTTAATTTCTCATCTTGCCAGCTACGGCAACGGGATATCCTGAGTTGAGAAGGGGACACGAACGGTTTTGTCGTTGGCGATAAACTCAAAGACCAATTCTTTTGCCCGGGAAATATCGGATTCAAATTCATAAGTTGAACTTTTCATAAACGTAAAGGAACTGCTCCGGGTGTTAATCTTGTCGCCATCGGCATCTATTACATAAACAGCGTCGAGTGTCTTTTCGGGATCATTGATTTTGATTTTCACCTTCCTTTTATCCAAGTCCGCAATTTGGACTCCGCGGCTGTCAAGTTCCGGAACGCCGGTCTTTTCTTTTCCGACAAACGATTCGGGATTACCAAGGCTGACGGTCCGTTTGCCGGTGTCATAAACCACATCCACATACCCCTGCAAACTTGTGATTTTTCGTGCGCTGTCCGACTGCATTTTAATTCTGCATCGAAAACGCGAGTCGGATTGATATTCAGATATCTTTTGCCGGGACGAAAACGTCTTTTCCGGTGTACATTCCCGATTCTGTTCATCAAAGGCCTGAACCAGCGTCGGGTTTTTATATGCCTTTGGCGTATATCCTTTGTCCCAGTTCAAAACAAAGTCTATGTCCACAGGGCTTGGACTGGAAGACGTTTTAAGCTCTACAAAATCTATCTTTTTGTTCCACGAAACCGAATCAATCCGGACACGGTAATGGCCCGGGCAATTCGGGTCAGAGCTTTTCGGTTGGGCAACATTGTCGGACTTCATCGGTTCTAAAATCTCAGGTGTCAAAGGCAGCTTAAATTTCAGGGACGAGCTGTCGAACAGAGCAAAGGCATTGTTCGTGCCGATTGTCTTGAAAGTACCGCTGGTCTTCTCCATCGCCTTTCGGTTGCGCAGGTCAATTTCCCAGCGAACAGTTCTGCCGTCCTGTTTTTCGCCGTTGGTTTCAATAATATCCCCCGGCAGATGAATTACCCTCTGGATAAACAGGCCCTTGGCTGCGCCGTACATTTGTCTGGTAGTCATCGTAATATCTTTTCTAAACATATCGAGTATGGAGAAGCGGGCCTGTCCCGGGTTGGCCGGTGAGAGTTTTAATTTAATCTGTTCTTCGCAAAATTTTGAAAAAAACAAATCTTCCGGCTTTTGGAACGACCCTTTGACTTCGATAACCCGCCCGCCGTCTTTGGTGTCCTGCTCTGTCGCTGAAATGATGCTGACAGCGGAGCCAAAATTCGCCAGAAGCTTATCCTTCGTACAAGCCGGGAAAGACCCGGGCGGCGAAGCCTCTTCCAGTGATACCATCATTTGTTCGCTGAAGGTAACTTTATAATTAAAAGAGCCGCTGCCGTTGGCGTTAAGGGTAAGCTCGAAGAAGTCCTCATAGCATCCGGACAGAAATATACTGCCTGAAATGACAACCGCACAAAGCAGAAGCTTGTTCATAATCAACTCCTTCTAAAGGTTTCCAGAGAGGATTGTACCTGTTTGGGCGGTCTATGCAAACAAAAAAAGCCGGGGCGAAACCCGGCTTTGATTTTCGGAAAAGGGCGTCTGTTAAAGCTGCCAGTTGGAAGGGTAGCGGATTCTGCCGGGCTGGATGTTGAATGTTCTGCTCAGGGATTCGATAAGGTCGTTTGTTCGCTGAAGCTGGCTGTCGGAAACGGAACCGTTTGCTCCGTCGGAGACGACACAGATGCGGACAAGTCCGGGCTGGCTGTCGAGCAATGTCTGCTGTTTCCACTGCGAGCTGTACTGAATCTGTCCGTCGGAGTTGCCTTTGCCGTTGCAGACGACAAAATGGAAGTTATCCTGTCCGGCAAGGGCCAGTTGTTCTGCGCTTCCGGAGCCTGTTTTGCTGTAAAAGACCTCAATCGTGTTCCAATTTGCGGCCTTGCCGGTTATGGGGCGCAGCATTACCTGTTCAACAGGGTCCAGCCGCAGATAGCTGGCTAAGCTGTACGCCCCCGCCAGTGGGACATGATTATCCAGCGACATTAAAGCCAGTCCGCCAACCGTCATCGATGCGATTAAGGCCACAAGGACATTGAAAGTACGCGTCTGATTAGTCATATCAAGCCCAAATTTCCAAATTGATTCATTCCCTGAATCGGGGGAGCCAATCCGTTCCGAAACGTTTATTATACACTATTGTCGGCGCTTTGAAGAACAATCCTGTAAAAGATTCACATCATTTCCAGGGTCTTCTAATATAATTTACATAATTTTAATATGGTTTGTAAAGGATATTTCGGATTTTCCGTCAATAATGTTCCCCTCGGACATTGGGGCAGGGATAAAACGTCAGGAATTATTCAGCCTGATATCGCCTGTAGTCGGCCTGACAGCGGCGAGTGAATTTGGCTTGACGAAGCCGTAAAAAAATGCGATAAGAGCATAAAAATCGCACTTTTGGACTTAAGTTATGCCGGAAATTGAAGTTATCCGCAAAATCGCAAAGGAAACGCTTTGTTCCGGGCCTTCGGCGGGCGCAGAGGGCCAGTGGTTATGGGACCGGACGAGCCGGATTTTGCGTAATGTCGAGTACATCTGCCTGCTGCCGGAACTGACGGCGACGGGCGTTTCCATTGAGCGGTTTTGCCTGTATTCGGCTGCCTGCTTTGCCGATTCGGGCCTGGTTCAAATCGCCGGCCTTCGGGGTATTTCCGTCGTATGCGCCGCCGCTGACGTTGATATTGCCGAGCGGCTGGAATTATCAGCCCAGACCGCCGCCCATCGCCTTGAAGGGGTAGTCTCGGCGGCAAAGGTTGAGAAAATAAGCAGAATAATCGCCGAGTCGGGCAGCAGATTTACACAAATGGCCGAGGCGATGATACTCGCTGATGCCCGCAATCTTGACGACATCGGCCTTGTGGGCTTATTCAACGGGCCGAGCGCCTCTGCCGGGGGCGTCTTTGAGGCACTCGAAGGCTGGCAGCGCAAGGTCGATTACGGATACTGGCAGGCCAGGCTCAGGGAAAATTTCAGGTTTGCCTCTGTCGGCAAACTGGCACAGCAGCGGTTCTGTCAGGCCCAGTCGTTTATGGACCGTTTGAGGGCCGAGCATA
>JBGSSG010000343.1:0-6051 GCA_041737185.1 Anaerohalosphaeraceae bacterium | reverse complement strand
ACGGAAAAATACTGCCCCCTCGACAGCGCATCGGAACTGCTCTTAAAGCAGGCGATGACGGAGTTTGGCCTAAGCGCAAGGGCGCACGACAAAATATGCAAGGTCGCAAGGACAATCGCCGACCTTGAGGAAAAACAGACAATACAGCCGCAGCACATCGCAGAGGCCGTCAGCTATCGCAAACTCGACAGAAAGCAGTGAAAGACAGCCGGAACTGGGGATTGGGTTCGGTGAAAAGGTAAAAGGTAAAAGGCAAAAGTGAAAAGGCGAATACTTCTCCCCCTACCGCATAATTATTCACCCTTTTGCTTAAAAATCGTCTCTGCCAATGACGTTGCCGCTACTGCGACAAATGTCAGAACCATTTCAACCACCACCCTTTTGACGAATTCTTTAGAGTCCTTGGTCATAATGGAATCCTTTGTTTGAAACATGCTACTTTATAATTTTCACGAGCAACTTACCCAACCAACGCAATACTACAGGAAGTGTGATAAAAATTACCTTGCCAGCTCTATCTACATTAATGTGTTTACTCATTTTGTTTCTCCTTATATTTTTGATTGTTCTTTATTAGGGGTAATTTCATAACGTTTGTTTACTTCCTTACAATTTAGATTGTTTAATTCACATACTTTCTTTATGGCTTTTACTAAACCAAACCCCGCAGCACCAACAGCAATAGGAATAGCGGCAACAACTGCTATGCCTCCGAGCATGGTTCCTCCTCCAATGGCCGCAAGACCGGAAGTTATGCCAGCAGCAGATAGTCCAGCGACAGCGCCACTAGAGGAAATTGCTGCTATAGAGGCACCAACGCCCGTGAGTGCCCCTCCAGCAGAACCAAGATATTCAGAAATTTTCTCTTTTTCTGCTTTACTCATTTTAGAATATTTTTCTTTACCGATGATACAAAGAGCAGCCAGCATCAACATAAAATCTTTGGTGGGTTTTGTGTCCCCCGTTTCAAGCCTTTTTATCGTTGACTCCGAGACTCCCAATATTTCAGCTAAATTTCTTTGAGTTATAGCAGAGATCTGGCGGATTAATTTGAGTTTTTCGCCACAATTATCCTCAGTAATATCCTCCATCATTTTATGCTTTTGTTCACCGCACTCGAATTTCCACAAATCAAACGGGTCTTTCATTTTGAATCTCCTGTCACGCAATCAAGGTTATTATGAGTGTCATATTGGTTATATATAGTTATTGTACAGTTCTGTCAAGTTATTTTTTGTGAAAAATTTCAACTGAATAGTTATAAGCACTTGTCCATAAATAAGTTATGCTTTTTTGTCAAATCCTGTAAAAAACATCATACTTCGTCGCTGTGAGAAAAGTCTACAGTAAATCTTGTTCGAGACTGCCGGAAACACGCCGATGAAGGTCTGCGGGATGAATTCGCGCGGATGCAAAAGGGGGTTGCGTTTTATGTAGGCGATCAGTGGGATTGAAAACCCTTATTTTTTTGACGCGAGGGATTCGTTAATCGATTCTGCGGCGATGCGGCCCTGGCCCATCGCAAGTATCACCGTCGCTGCGCCAAGGACTATATCCCCGCCTGCCCAAACGCCCTTTACCGAGGTTTTACATTCCTCATCAACCACGATATTGCCCCATTTGTTAAACTGCAATCCCGGCGTAGTCTGCTGAATGAGCGGGTTTGCGCCGTTGCCGATGGCCACTATGGCAGTATCAACGTCAATTACAAACTCGCTGCCGGCAATCGCAACGGGTCTTCGTCTGCCTGACTCGTCGGGTTCTCCAAGCTCATAACGCAGACATTCTACGCCGATTACGCGGCCGTCGGGATTGCCCAAAATCCGCTGCGGATTCTGAAGCGTGCAGAATATAACGCCTTCCTCTTTTGCGTGGTGTACTTCCTCGACACGTGCGGGCATCTCGACCTCGCTTCGCCGATATACAAGATAGACCTTCTCGGCGCCGAGGCGGACAGCCATTCGGGCAGAGTCCATCGCGACGTTTCCGCCGCCAAAGACGGCCACGTTTTTGCTGACTGCTATCGGGGTATCGGAGCCTTTGCCGAAGGCGTAGGCCTTCATCAGGTTTGCGCGGGTAAGGTACTCATTTGCGCTATATACGCCGACGAGGTGTTCGCCGGGGATGTTCATAAACTTCGGCAGACCTGCGCCGACGCCGACATACACGGCGTTATAGCCGTCCTCTTTGGTAAGCTGCTCAATCGTGCACGTCCTGCCCACGATGAAATTGCACACAATTTCGACGCCCATTTTTTTCAGCACTTCGATTTCCCTGCGTACAATTTCCTTTGGCAGACGAAATTCCGGGATGCCATAGACCATAACGCCGCCGGGCTTGTGAAAGGCCTCGAAAACGGTAACCTTATGCCCTGCCCTTCGCGTATCGGCAGCAACTACAATACCTCCTGGGCCGGAGCCGATGACCGCCACTTTTTTGCCGGTTTCGGCGGCGATAACAGGAACGGCGGCATCATCTTTGTCAAGGTCGGCGACGAATCTTTCGAGCCTGCCGATTGAAACGGCCTTTGAGACGTCCCTGAATTTTTTGCCGACGGTGCAGACTTCCTGGCACTGCACCTCCTGCGGACATACACGCCCGCATACCGCAGGCAGCAGGGAGTTTTCCTTTATAATGGCCAGCGCCTCAGCGAAATTCCCGTCGGCTATCGCTGAAACGAAATCCTTTATCCGTATCCGCACCGGGCAGCCCTGCACGCAGGGAGCGTTTGCGCATTGAAGGCATCGCATCGCCTCAAGGCGGGCCTGCGTCGGCGTGTAGCCTGTGGCCACTTCATTGACATTGCTTCGCCTGGACAGGCCGTCCTGCGCAGGCATATCCTGCGGCGGTATCGCGTAGCGGTCTTTGGCCTTAAGCTCGCCTTTGGCCTTCTTTTCCAGCATTTCTTTTAGAAGCTTTTCGTTGTTCACATACTCTCCGCTGTGTAAAATTGAAAATAGAAAACTTGTCCGCCGCAGGCGGATTGAAAATAGAAAATTATTTCAGTCCTATTTTGCATTTGTGCTGTTCGTATTGTTCCATCGCCTGTTTTTCGAGGTCCTTGTAGGCGTTCATTCTCTTAATCATCAAATCGAAATTTACCTGATGGCCGTCAAACTCCGGCCCGTCCACGCAAACAAACTTTGTTCCTCCGCCCACCTCTACCCGGCATCCGCCGCACATTCCGGTGCCGTCAACCATAATCGTGTTCAAAGACACCTGGGTCGGGACGTCGTATTTTTTTGTAACGGCACAGCAGAACTTCATCATAATGGCAGGGCCTATGGCAACTGCCAGATTCGGCTTTGACCCCCTGCGGCATATCTGTTCGAGCGGTTCGGTAACCAGCGCCTTTGTGCTGTATGAGCCGTCGTCGGTTACCACAATCAGCTCATCGCTGAGTGTTTTGAATTCCTGCTCCAGAATCAGAAGTTCTTTTGTGCGTGCGCCGATGATTGAGACGATTTTATTTCCGGCCTGCTTCATTGCGGCAGCGACAGGCAGCAGCGGCGCGGCGCCGATTCCGCCGCCGATGCAGACAACCGTGCCGAACTTTTCGATATGGGTGGGCCTGCCCAGCGGCCCGGCAACATAGCCGAGCGACTGGCCTTCATTGAGGTCCGCAAGCGCCGCGGTACCCTTGCCGACCCGCTGAAATATCAGACGAATCGCGCCTCTGCCTCTGCCGGCATCGACCCCGGCTATCGTAAGAGGTATCCTCTCGCCTGCGTCCGTGTCAACCGATATTATCACAAACTGGCCGGCCCTTGCCGCACGGGCCACAAGCGGGGCCTGGACATCCATCACGAACACATTCTCCGAGAGCTGCTTTTTTGACAATATCTTATACACTGAACGCCTCGTAGAAAAATTATAAGCACTAAATTCTAAATCCTAAACAATATCAAATTTTCGAAGTTATAAAACTCAAAACAGGTCAGATTTAAGCCGTTTTGGCCATTTGAGATTTCGGACTTAGAATTTGTTTAGAATTCAGGATTTCTAATTTAGCATTTCTCCCTGCCGAATTGCGCTGCAACGCTAAAAACCCGCGTCAATTGTATGACCAGCCGTTCCATCGCCGTCGTAACGTTTGTTTGTCCGGTTTTGTTCCCAAAATCTATCCTGCCAAGCTGGACCAGTACCGCCGCGGCCTTTTCAAGGCCGAGAACCTGCACCTGCTGAAAGAAACGGTCTATGTAAGCGCGTAAATTGAGTATCTTGACAATCTGCTGGCGACTCTGGCCTTTGTCTAAAAGCGTCTGTGCCCGAAAAAGCCTGCGGAAATGAAACGCGAACGCCCCGACCACCGTGTACTCGCTGTCCCTGTTTTGTTCAAACATCCGTCGCAGCCTGTCAAGCGCCAATCCGCACTGCCCTGCGCATACGGCGTCTATCACCTCAAAGGCGTTGAACATCCGGTCCTGCCCGACCAGCTTCTCGATGTCCTGGACACGAATACTTTTAGCCGGGTGCACATACAGCGCAAGGTTGTCAATCTGCCTTAAAATCCTTCCCGGCTCATCGCCTGTAAGCTCCACCAGAAGCGAGGCGCTTTGGCCGTCTATTTTCACCCCGTACCGCTGCCTGGCGTAATCCGCGGCATATCCGGGGAGCTTGTTGTTGGCAATGGCTGCGACTTCGGTAAGCAGGACACAATCGCTGCCGGCAACCTTTTTGGCAAGTCTTAGACGCTTGTCCCAACTGTTCACAGTCAGAATCAGCACGCCCGACGGGTCTGGGTTATCAAGATATTTCTCCAAAAGCTCCGCATTGGCCTTGATAAAAGGCTCTGCGTCTTTAATCAGGACAATGCGCACCGGCGCAAGCAAAGGCAGCGTCCGCAGTTCATCAAGCGCATCGGCGCCCTGTGCCTCCTTTGCGGCCGGCTGCCATACCGCCATTGCCCGCTGCTGCGGCGATACGAGGCTGTCGAGCAGTCGCTCGCACTGGATACCGACAAGGTAAGTGTCTTGCCCGCAGATAATGTAAATCGCTTTTTTGCCTGCCCTGCCGGCCGTTTTCCCGCTTACCATATCTCGTCCGCCCGCCGTCACCGCTTAAGCATCCGCCGGTTTGTCCGGCCCGGCCGGTTCATCTTCTTCGACTATCAGCCGCTCAACCGCCACCAGCGTATCGCCCTGGTCCAGCCGTATCATCCGGACGCCGGCGGTGTTCCTGCCGATTTCCCGAACCTGCTCAAGGCCGGTGCGAATGATCATCCCATTGGCCGTTATCATCATCAACTCATCCCCGTCGCGCACCGCCTTTATCGCCACCACCCTGCCGTTTCTTTCGGTGGTTTTGATGTTTATCAGGCCAAGACCGCCGCGGTTCTGTGCGCGGTAGTCATCCATCGTCGTTCTTTTGCCGAATCCCTGCTCGCATATCGTAAGCAGCGAGGCGTCCTTTTCGACTATCACCATCGCCACCACTTCGTCTCCCTTGCGAAGCTTTATCCCGCGAACGCCCATACTGACGCGCCCCATCGAACGGGTCTGCTCCTCGTGAAAACGTATCGCCATACCGTCCCTTGTACCGAGGATAATCTCGTCGCTCCCGCCGGTAATAGCGACCCCTATGAGGCTGTCGCCATCATCCAGTTTTATCGCGATAAGCCCGCTGCTCCTCAAGTTGCCGTATGCCGAGAGCACCGTCTTTTTTACCGTTCCGTTTTTTGTAGCCATCACAAGCTGCCGTTTATCGTCAAACTCCCGCACATTTATAATCGAGGCCATCTTCTCTTCCGGGGAGAGATGCAATAAGTTCACGATATTCCTGCCCTTGCTCTGCCTGCTCATCTCCGGCACACTGTACACCTTGAGCCAGTGGCAAATCCCCCGCGACGTAAAAACAAGCAGGTAATCGTGCGTCGAGGCCACAAAGAGATGTTCGAGAAAATCGCCTTCCTTGTTATCGGAGCCTATGACGCCCCTGCCGCCGCGGCCCTGCTTGCGGTACTGGTCTATTGCCGTGCGCTTGATATACCCGCCGTGGGTTATCGTTACCAGCGTTTCCTCGTCGGCTATAAGGTCCTCCATATTCAAATCC
>JBGSSG010000311.1:0-12936 GCA_041737185.1 Anaerohalosphaeraceae bacterium | reverse complement strand
TGGAACTGGTGACGATGATGTGAAACATTTTTCTGTAAAATCGTTTTGGTCCGCACAGTCCAAAGATGCAGTCTTTCCAGATTCTTTCGAGCGGGTCGCCGAAGACGTATTTTTCACGTTTGGCGGCGGTGTTGGATGTATTGAAGACAACGGCGGTTTTTGCCTTGAGCAATCCGACGGGGACGCCCTGGCCTTTATCTCCTTCGAGAAAGTTGTAGGCGCAGCCGGGGCGAAGAACGCGGTCAATCCAGCCTTTCAAAATCGCCGGCGGCATCCCCCACCAGTTTGGATGGACTATGACAATACCATCGGCTTGTGTAATTTGGCGGCAGTGTTTTTTGATGGCGGGGGGAATGGATGCGTTTTGAGGAAATTCCGACTCGAACAACAAAGGGTCGAAACGTTCTTTGTAGAGGTCGTGAAAATGGACGCGATAGCCGTTTTCTTTCAATGTTTTTGCGGCAGCGGCGGCGATGGCGTGATTGAAACTGCCTTTGTCCGGGTGGGCCAGAATCAGAGAAACGGTTTTTGCGCTCATTGGTAAATCCTTTAGCCGCTGTTTTTGATAACGGTGGTTTGTGCAGCGGAGAAGATTTTGACGGGGCCGCGGTCGATTTGGACGATAAGCCCTTCGATGGGGTCGATACCGATGCAGGTGCCGGCGTATTGCCTGCCGTCGGATTCGACGGCAATGCGTTTTCCAATCTGGCGATTTCGCAGCAGCCAGGCATCGACGACCGACTGCCGGTCTTGTGCCGCCGCGTCCAGCCAGTATTCGAGGGATTCAAGCAGTGCCGCCGCCAGTTCGTTCCGGTCGGCAAAAGAGCCTGTTTCGATGTCGAGGCTGGTGGCCGGGGTTTCGAGGTCAAGGCTTTCAAACGAGGATGATTTCTGGTGGACGTTGACGCCGATACCGATTACACAGGCCGGGCCGTCGGAAAGTTTTTTTGATTCGACGAGGATGCCCGCGATTTTTTTGCCGTTGATCATTATGTCGTTGGGCCATTTTATTTGCGGGCAAAGTCCGCAAAGACTCTCGATGGATTGGGCAGCGGCCACCGCTGCCGCAAGACCGACGGATTCAATAATCGACCCGGAGGGAATCAGTACGGAGCATAGCAGACTCCCTCCGACGGGGCTGTGCCATTTCCTGTGCCGTCTGCCCCTTCCGGCGTACTGGTATTCGGCCAGAACGGCCAGACCGCCGGTTTTTGCGGCATATCGCCAGGCAGCGTCGTTGGTGCTGGAGGTCTCACGCAGAATAACAATGTTTTTGACTAATCGGCTCAAACGGAGTTTTGCGCGGATTTTAACCTCATCAAGCGGGTCCAAATAGGGACAGTCACCTGTTTTCATCGCCAAGACCCATTACTTCTTTTGCTTCTCACATAGGGTCCAACAATAATACCCCCTGATTTTTTTCTTCCCGGATTAAACCTTCAATCTTCTCTGTTTTTCGCCCAGTTTTTATATTTTTCAAATGTTTCGTAATTTCGCCAAAGTTTTTCGCTCCATTGATTATCTATATTCAGCAAATAGTCTCTGGCATCCTCTTTGTTCCCCGCAGCGCAAGCCATAAAACATAAACGATTGGACATGTCAGCATCGAGGAAGTCGGGAAATTGCCGTGCAAAATCCTTTACGCCCTGTTTGACGCAATTGTAGTCAAAACCCGACTCTCTAAATTGATCCACTGTTTTTACTTGCCGGGTCATCGAACAGGCCAGCAAAAAATAGAGAGACTGCCCTGTTTTGTCTTTTGTGGATTCAGCGGCCTCTCGGGCAAGACGCTCATACTGGCCGGGCCGCCCATGCCACTTGGGAAGATACGCAAAACCGCGCGCATCATAAAGCGGGAAATAGGCCGGTTCAATTGCAACTCCTTTTTGGAAAGCAGCTTCAATTTCATCCAGTTTATGAAGCCCCATTGCCACGGAAATCCACAGGGAGTAAAGGCTCGGATCGCCGGCGTTAAGTTTTTCCGCTTCCTTCAATACATCGCGAGCCTTTGAGAGATATTGTTCAAACGGTTCCCAGGCCGTCGGTGATACCGTGTTTGAGTATCCGCCGCCGCGCAGATACCACCCCTGCCTGTCAAGAGAATTGGCCAGGGCGATGCGCGGTGTTACCGAGGAAGGATATTTTGAAACCCATTTTTCACATAAATTTATGTTGTCTTCAAATGGTTGACCGCCATAGCCGATTCTGAAGGAACTGTAAAAATACTCCAACTGCCAACCGCCATTATCAAATCGCCTTTTTCCCTTCCTTATCCGAGAAGCCATTTTTTCCAATTCATCAAATGCCTCGGCCCTCAAATACATTTGAACTTCCTGACAGCAAAATGCGCCATTATCATCTGTTTTGTTTTGGCCTAACATTGGACCGTCATCATAAATTCCGCACTTTTTGTTATTAAAACACTGGTTATCATCAATGTGCGGCGCACAAAGCTTGTCGATACTTATACCATGCCATTTATTTTCGGTACAAATATTCCCGTTTACAGCACCGGAAACACCATTTTGTAAATATATGCCGTTAATTCCATTACGATAGCATGTATTTCCAACTACAGCCACATTTACCTGGCTGTTGATTTCAATTCCATTTAAGCCGTTGTCAAAACATTTGTTTTTGCTGACCTTAAACGGACTTTTGGAAACAAAGAAGATACCAGACCATTTATTTTCACAGAATGTATTTTCCGATACCTCCGCCGCCGCATTATCCTGTAAAGTCATACCATGATGTGCATTGCCTTTGCATACATTACCTGTCAGGGTACCGTCTGCAAAATCCTTGAAATGTATGCCATTTGCTTTATTGTTAGTACAGGTATTATTTTTCATTTCAATATTGCCATTACCCGTAATAATGATGCCATAGGAACGGTTATTGCTAATTGTGCAGTCCGTGATCAAAACATGATTCAGATGCGTCGAATCATTTGCGATTTTGACGCCATCGGATGCACTGTCGCAGATAACAAGACGTTCAAGCAATGCGCCACTGTTGTTTATCTGTACGACGGGCCAATTGCCCTTGGATTCGTCCCCGAGCGTTTCAGTATTATAATGTCTTAATGTAAGTTTGCTGACCTGGGTCTTGTCACATCCGTCTATTTTTAACACAGGACCAACTCGCATATCGCCCTGTATTGTCACACTGTTGCAATCTTCGCCCTGGAGGATTATTCCATCTTTAAGCGTCAACGATTCCGTATAAACACCATGCTTGACAAGAACCTTATCGCCGGCTTTCGCAGAATCAATTGTCGACTGAATAGTCTTGGTCGAATTGCTGTCAACTTCCAGTATTTTCCCCGAGGGAATGACAGGCTCAAGTTTCGTAATCACATGCTGTATAACGCCAGGTTGTATTGAGACCGGCGACGATTGCTCACGAACATAAACTAATTTTTCAAAAACAACTACAGATAGTGCGATGAGAAATATTACGCCGGCAATTGCAAGTTTGGATTTGCGTGAATCTAAAATACCCATATATGCTCCTTTTTAGCAATGGTTTCTATTCCCAATCAGAATATAGCATTCTGTCACCTCGACTTGCAAAAGCGGGTACAGGTACAACCCACCTCCGTCAAGACTTCGGCGGACAAGCCTGCCTATCGGCAGAACGTACCAGTCCCCGTTTTTGCTACCGGTCCAGGCCGATATCAACCCCGACGGCTGAATGTGTGATTGCGCCCACGGCGATGCGGTCAACGCCGCACTTGGCAATCGCCAGAACGTTATTTAATGTTACGCCTCCGCTGGCTTCCAGAAGCGGCTTTGTTCCGCACATAAGATTCCTCATCTCGACGGCGTGTTTGAGCTGCCACTGGCCCATATTGTCCAGCAGTATTATGTCGATGCCCGGAATAGTCAGAACGCGGTCGAGCTGGTTATCGACGTGGTCAACTTCGACAGCGATGAATTTGACGCCCTTATACTCCCGTGCCCGCTGTACCATTTCGTTCAGCTTCGATTCCAGGTGATCATTATCCATCTCGGCAAGATGATTGTCCTTGAACATTACGGCGTCGCCGAGGCACATTCTGTGGTTGTATCCGCCCCCGCATCGGACGGCGTATTTCTCCAGTTCCCGCCACCCGGGCGTGGTTTTTCGCGTGTCGTAAATTTTGGCTTTTGTGCCGCGGATGGCACTGACGAACTTCCAGGTCATTGTGCTTATGCCGCAAAGTCTTTGGAGGAAGTTGAGCACGACGCGTTCTGCGCTGAGCATAGAACGAAGCGGACCCTCAATGACGCCAAGACGATTGGCGACGTTCGCTCGCTGCCCGTCCCCGATGAGTAACCGAAGTTTGAGCCTTTTGTCGTATCGCAGAAGTATTTCCCGGACCAGGTCCATACCGCAGACGACGATTTCCTCTCTTGTAATAATAGAGGCCCTTGTTGATTCATTTTCATCAACGGTGATTTCGCTGGTGGGGTCTCCTTCGCCGAAGTCTTCCTGGACGGCCATATCGATAAGAGGGGCCGCTTTTTCGACATCGAAGGATTTTATTTTTCTTTTTGCAGTTTGCTCGTTCATATTTTCTTTACGCCTGCGTTTGCCGCCGGCGGCCGGCGGATTTGCCTGTTCTTTTCACGGTTTTATTTATTTTATTTTCATTAAGTTCCGGAAGTTCCTTTAGTTCGAGTATCCGGTCCCGCAGTTTCGCGGCCTGTTCAAAATCAAGTTTCCCGGCGGCCGAAAGCATTTCCTCATCGAGGGCCTTTATCAGTTCGCCTCTGTCATACTCCTGTTCTTCGAGGCAAAGGGCCTGTCGTGCCGTCTTACCGGCGCGCAACTCATCAGCCAGCCCGCTTTTAATCTCCTTTCGTATCGTTTCCGGGGTGATGTTATGGCTCTTATTATACTGAAGCTGCATTGTACGCCTTCGGTTGGTTTCGTCAATGGCTTTTTTCATAGAGTCGGTTATGACATCGGCGTAGAGAATTACCAGGGCGTTGATATTCCTGGCGGTCCGCCCGATGGTCTGAATAAGGGATGTATGGCTTCGCAGGAAGCCTTCCTTGTCGGCGTCTAAAATGGCCACCAGCGAAACTTCAGGCAGGTCAAGGCCTTCCCGCAGCAGGTTGATGCCGACCAGAACGTCAAAAAGACCCTTACGAAGGTCGCGCAGTATCTCGACCCTTTCGAGTGTCTCGATTTCGCTGTGGAGGTATCGGCATCGGATTTTTTTCTCGCAAAGGTAGCTCGCCAGGTCTTCGGCCATACGTTTTGTCAGAGTGGTTACAAGAACTCTTTCCTTGTCGGCGACGCGTTTTTTAATCTGCCCGATAAGGTGCTGAATCTGATTTGAAGCCGGGTGAACAAAAATTTCAGGGTCAACAAGACCTGTCGGCCGGATAATTTGTTCGGCCACGTTCGGCCCGGACAGCTCAAGCTCAAACGGGCCGGGAGTGGCCGAGACGAAAATGACGTTTTTCCATCGCTGCCCGAATTCCTCGAACATTAGAGGACGATTGTCCAACGCGCTTGGCAGGCGAAAACCATGCTCGACGAGCACCTCTTTGCGGCTCCTGTCGCCTGCGTACATAGCGCGAAGCTGCGGAATGGTTACGTGCGATTCGTCGATAAAAAGCAGAAAGTCTTCCGGGAAATAATCGATAAGAGTAAATGGTCTTGCGCCCGGGGGCAGTTGCGCCAGGTGCCGGGCATAGTTTTCAACCCCGCCGCAGTAGCCGACCTCGCGAATCATCTCAAGGTCGTAGCGGGTGCGCGCCTCCAGCCGCTGGGCTTCGAGAAGTTTGCCTTCGTGCCGGAACTGGATGAGGCGCTGTTCAAGCTCGGCCTCGATGGAAGCGCAGGCGTCAGAGATACGCTCTGCGGGGACAAGGTAGTGCTTGGCCGGATAGATAAAGGTCTGATGTTCGTCGGCAAGAATCTCCGCCGATACGGGTTTTATGTATCGGATGGCCTCGATGCGGTCGGCGAAAAATTCGATTCGGACGGCGAAAGACTCGTAAGCCGGCCAGATTTCCACAACATCCCCGCGAACGCGAAATTTGCCCCGGGCAAAGTCGATATCGTTTCGTTCGTACTGAAGGTCCGCAAATCTGCCCAGCAGTTCGTTCCTGTCGATAGTCTGTCCCAAACGCAGGCTGATGACGCTGGCCTTGTAGTCATCGGGAGAGCCTAAGCCGAAGATGCACGAAACGCTGGCGATGATAATCACGTCCCGCCGGCTGGTAAGACTTGTGGTCGCGGAGAGCCGAAGGCGGTCGAGCTGGTCGTTGCGTGACGCGTCCTTTTCAATATAAATATCGCGCTGCGGAATGTACGCTTCCGGCTGATAGTAGTCGTAGTAGCTCACGAAATACTCAACGGCATTCTGCGGGAAGAGCTCGCGAAATTCCTCATAAAGCTGGGCTGCCAGGGTTTTGTTGTGCGAGATGACCAACGCTGGTTTTTGAATCCGCCCGATGACATTGGCCATAGTGAAGGTTTTTCCGCTGCCTGTAACCCCCAGCAGCGTCTGAAACCTCTTGCCGCTTTGCAGACCTGACACGAGTTTTTCTATGGCCCCGGGCTGGTCGCCTCGAGGCACAAACGGGCCTTGAAGAGAAAAATCTGTCATAAATCCGCACCGACCATGTACTCGGTTTTCGTTATCAGGAGCACAAACTAATCATTATATCAGGGCATATATAATGAATCCACCTTCTTTTAACGCCACAGCGCAACTAAGCGATTATTCTATTGTTCACAACTTATCTATATCTCCATATCGACTTAAACTCAAATTCTAATATCTAAATCCTAAACCCTAAACAATATCAAATGTTCAAAATCCTAATTTTCAAAACAAGAACCGCACATTAGCAGCTTTGATTTGTTTGGATTTTTGGTCATTTGGATTTAGAGCTTGTCCGCCACAGGCGGATTTGTTTAGAATTTTGGATTTAGTGCTTAGGATTTTTATAATGTTCTCAAGATTACTTGCGCTGTCGCTGTAGTATCAGAAATCAGGGCGGGATTGCTTTTCACGCGTTGGGCGGGTAAAATGACCTTTTTAAGAAGGAACATCTGTGCCCTGGGAGCATTTCAGTCATCCTGCCGATGTCGGCATACGCGGGATTGGCGATTCGCGTCAGGAGGCCTTTTGCCAGGCGGCCTGTGCGATGACCGCGATTGTTTGTCCGCTTGAGAAGATAAGGCCGACACAGCAGGTGCCGATTACCTGCCGAAATGACGACGAGGAACTGTTGTTTGCCGACTGGCTCAACGCTCTGCTCTATGAAATGGCCGTTAGGCGTATGGTCTTTGGAAAATTTGACGTAAAAATTATTGGCGATAAACTGGAAGGGCACGCCTGGGGAGAACCCATTGACCTGCCCCGGCACCAACCGGCCCTGGAAGTCAAGGCGGCGACATATCACGAGCTTAAGGTTTATAAGGATGAGGCGGAGCGGTGGATAGCTCAGTGCGTGGTCGATGTGTGAGGCGGTTATAACGATGAGGCGCTAAGATGGACAGGAAGCTGGTAAAAAAACAAGGCGAGTTTGTATGGCTCATCGAGCGGTGCGGCTCGATGAATGTTGACGGGATTATATACGCATCGGAAAGTCTTATTGAGGGGATGGACGACAAGGTGGCCCAGCAGGTCTGCAATGTCGCGAGCCTGCCGGGGATTGTGGGGGCGTCATACGCTATGCCCGACGCCCACTGGGGATATGGTTTTTGCATCGGCGGCGTCGCGGCCTTTGAGCCTGACGAAGGGGTAATTTCCGCAGGCGGCGTCGGGTTTGATATTGCCTGCGGCGTGCGGACGCTGCACACAGGACTAAAGGTCGAGCAGGTAAAACCGATTCGCGAGGCTCTTGCCGACGCGCTGTTTCGTCATATACCCGCCGGGGTGGGCAGTACCGGGAAAATCAAGCTGAGCATAGACAAGCTCGACGATGTTCTCGCGGGCGGGGCAGGCTGGGCGGTAGAGCAGGGATTCGGCCTGCCGGATGACCTGCGGTTTATTGAATCGGGCGGCCGAATCGCCGGCGCAGACCCCCGGCAGGTATCGGTTGAGGCCAAACGCAGACAGCAGCAACAGATGGGTACCCTCGGCTCGGGCAATCACTACCTTGAGGTGCAGCAGGTTGTTGAAATTTATGACGAGGCTGCGGCACGGGCGTTCGGCATTGAAAAGGGCGACGTCAAGGTGAGCATTCACTGCGGTTCGCGCGGGCTGGGTCATCAAATCGGTACCGATTTTCTTCGCAGGATGGCTGCCGCGGCAAAACAATCCGGCGTTGAACCGCCGGAACGCGAGCTTGCCTGTGCCCCGCTGCGTTCGGAGCTTGGCGCCAGTTATCTGGGGGCGATGCGAAGCGGCATAAACTGTGCTCTTGCCAACAGACAAATTCTGACGCACTTGGTACGCGAGGTCTTTGAACGCACAGCTCCCGGGGCGCAGGTAAAACTTCTCTATGACGTTTCGCACAATACCTGTCAGGAAGAAGAGCACGAACTTGACGGCGTTAGAAAAAGGCTGTTCGTTCATCGAAAGGGCGCAACACGGGCCTGGGGACCCGGTCGGTCGGAATTGCCGGCAGAGTATCGCAAAATGGGCCAGCCGGTGCTTATCGGCGGAACGATGGGTACCGCCTCGTATATCCTGGTCGGGACAAAAGAAAGCGAGAAGCTGGCGTTTGGTTCATCCTGCCACGGCGCGGGCAGACAGATGAGCCGGACGGCCGCGACAAAACGCTGGCAGGGACGCGATGTGGCACGAAAACTCGAACAGGATGGAGTGCTTATCCGCAGCGCATCGATGCGGGGGCTTGCAGAAGAGGCGCCGGGAGCGTATAAGGATGTAAGCGAGGTGGTTGAGGTCTCCGACAGGGCCGGTCTTGCCCGAAAGGTGGCCAGACTTACGCCTATGATGTGCGTGAAGGGATAAGAATACAGGGATATATGGCAGAGAAAGAAGATTTGAGGTCGATGAGTCTGGGGGACCATCTCGAAGAGTTGAGGGCCCGCCTGATGCTGGCTTTGACGGGTATAGTGGTTGCCATGGTGATATCCTTTTTCTTTGGGGATTATTTTGTAAAACTCCTGCTGCTGCCGTATGAAAGAGCCGTACAAAGCGCGCAAATTAAACCCGGAATTCAGGCCATTAAGGTAGCCGAGCCGTTTATGGTTTATATCAAGGCCGTTATCGTGATGGCGGTGCTGATTTCCTGTCCGTGGCTGTTTTACCAGATATGGTCGTTTGTTTCGGCCGGGCTTTATAAACGGGAAAGAAAATTTATTTACACTGTCGCGCCGTTCTCGGCGGGCCTGTTTATCACCGGCGTCCTGTTCTTTCTGTTTGTGATTGGTCCGATGACGCTTCAGTTTTTCGTTAATTTCAATTTGGGCGTCGATTATATCGAGTACAAACCCGCGCTGATGGATTATGTAGATTTCATGCTGATTTTGTCGCTGGTATTCGGCGTGGCGTTTCAGTCTCCAATCGCTATTATTTTTGCCGAACGCATGGGATTGGTGTCCCTGGAAACCCTGTGCAAAATCCGCAAATATGTGCTGCTGGCGGTTTTTGTCATCGCGGCCGTGGTAACCCCATCCGGGGACATGATTACCCAGACAGCGCTGGCGATCCCATTATACATTCTTTACGAAGGCAGCATTATCTTTTGCCGGATATGGAAGAGAAAAAGACAGGTCTGAAAGAGCGGCCTTGTCATTCCCGCGAAAGCGGGAATCCAGACGTATCCGATTACGTTTTGTTATGCGATATAAGTCAGTCGGAATTGTTTTCGGTAATCTTCTTTTGTTTTTGCTGTTCGGCGACTTTGTCGGATTCTTTCATCACGTCGCCTATCTCGTCTTCAGTGTCTTTGATTCCCTTCTTAAATTCGGTGATGCTTTTGCCCAGACCCCGCGCGATTTCGGGCAGCCTTCTGCCGAATATCAAAACCGCAACGACAAGAATTATTATCCATTCCTACCCCTGAGGCAATCCGACAAATGCTAAAATGTTTTGCATTATAGTAATTCCTTCCATTGATTATTTCAGTCCATAGATTCTAACCGTTAAAGATAGTCTCGTCAATTACAAAAAAATAAAGGCAAATCCAAATGCCGGCAGTAAAGGCCAATATCTGCCGGTTAAGGCATTTTTCTCTTCACAATACCCCCCAAAAAGCCTGAAAAACAGGGATAGTTAAATTAGGCAGACTTTCGGGGACAGGGGCGGGGTCTTGGGATTTTATCGGACACAACAGGCGTACTATCTATGATAAATCTTTTTTGCTTGACTATCCTTTGGCCAGGATACTATAATTCTTCTAAAGGCAGAGAGTTGCCGGAGTTGGGGAAATGAGCGCAAATGCACGGATAGAGCGCTTTGACATATATGACAGGAGCAGTAATGAAGTCTTTGTTAAGAGGAGAATCGACAATGAAATCCAAGACAGGGATGTTTATCGCAGGCGCAATCGTTGTGTTTTTTACTCTGTGTGTCTATGCGGCCAAAGAGGAAGTTGCAGAGCCGACACAACGAGAGGCGCAGAAGAAAATGATGGAACAGGCGCAGGAGCAGGCGGCGATGGAAACTGCGGCTGTGCCTGCGGCCGGTGAAACTGCACCGACTTTCAAAATACATCAGATTTCACTGGAAGGCATCGGCGTTCTGAATGCCCAGGAACTGTTTGCGAATTTACCAAAGAGCTACAAAGCCGAAGGGACTGAACAGCCGTATGATTTTTCCGCAATATCGGCGGTGTGGAAATCGCCCGGACAGGAACAGGAAATTTCCGCTCGCGATGTGCAGGGACTTACACAATATCTGCTCGGAGTCTATCAGAAGAAAGGTTTTGCCGGGATATATGTCTATGTGCCGGCAGAGTCGTTTGCCCCTGGCGGCTCACTCGATAACGGCATCTTAACGATTAGCGTAATAGAGGCAAAAATTTCAAAGGTAGATATCGGTTATCGAGACCCCAACGGCGTCTCAAAAGAAACCTCCTATCTTCGGCCCGGGTATATTCAGAAATGGTCCCCGCTCGAACAGGACAAGGTTGCGAATCGAAAGAAGCTCGACGATTTTGTCAACCTGCTCAATCTCAATCCCGACCGTTATGTCTCCGCGGTGGTCTCGCAGGGCAAAGAAAAGGACACGCTCGACGTTTCTTACGATATATATGAAGCCAATCCCTGGCACGTCTTCGCGCAGGTGGATAATTCCGGCACGAAAGACCGCCAGTGGAATCCTCGCTTCGGCGTGATTCAGAGCAACCTGCTCGGCTTTGACGACAAGTTCACCGCGCTGTACCAGACGCCGCTCGATTCGGGATGGGATGAAAATTACGCCCTCTACGGCAGCTATGATTTTCCGCTGCTGGGCCCCAGACTGCGGCTGAACCTGTTCGCTGGCTACAGCGAATATGATGTCCAGAGCGCAGGCGATATCAGTTTTCTGGGCCGCGGACAATTCTACGGCGGTCAACTGAAATATAACCTCTTCCAGACGCAGGGCTGGTTCTTTGATTTGACCGGCTCGCTTAGCAGGGAGACCAGCAAGGTAACCCCCTCGCTCTTCCCGGATATTCTCGGCAGCGATGTAACAATGGATATTTTGGGTTTCGGGGTTGAGGCGTACAGGATAAAGGACCGCAGCGAAACTTCAATCGCGGTTCGGCGATTAGAATGTATCGGAGGCTCAAGCCAGACCGACTTTAACAAAAGCCGCGCATTCGGCGCCCAAAACGAGTTTGCCATATATACACTCGAAACCCGCCACAGCCAATTCCTCGACAAAAACAGGATACACCGGCTGACGGGACGCTTTGAGCTGACTGATACCGACGACAGGTTGCCCCCGGCGAAAATGACAAGCTTTGGCGGTATGTATTCTGTCAGGGGTTATGACGAGTATGAAATTGTGGCCGACGGAGGCATTCTGGCGTCTTTGCAGTACGAGTTCGACATTGTCCAGTATGACCGTGCCTTAACGCGGATAGAAAGCCCGGAAATACAGCCGCAACCAAAACCGATGCTTCGAAAGCTGGCCCCGGCCCTGTTCCTCGATTACGGCCAGGCCCGCATTCAGCACGCACAGGGTACTGAACAGACCGACCAGGAAATGTTCTCCTGGGGCGGCGGATGCCTCGTTGAAATCGGCGAGCATCTGACCGGAGTGGTTTATTATGGCTATCCGCTGATAGCTACCGAAGATACGCACGTCGGAAAAGGCCGGGTAAATGTCGGGCTTATGGTGCGATGGTAAAAAAAGCTGTCAAGTCGGCCCGAACGGCCGGTTGAAAATATAAAAATTGTAAAGGGAATAAACGGAAACGGGAAAACTTTTATTTGAGGGGAGAAAAATATGAACTACTTAGCGAAAAAGCTTGACCTGCATCTGTTGCGCCGAGCGGTCTCGGCAATGCTGGCGATGTTAATGCTGTTTGTCAACTGCTCGTATGTCTATGCGGTAAGCGGGCCGGATGTCGTACAGGGCGGGGCGGATATTTCGCTGGGCGACACTACCACGGTGATGATGCAAACATCCCAGGCGATAATCAACTGGGACAGCTTAGACACGCAGAGCCACCAGATGCTCCAGTTCCTGAAGGACAGCGGCAACTTCGCGGTCTTAAACCGCGTAATGCAGGGCGGGGCGACGCAATTTGACGGCAAGCTGTTCGGGCCGCAGGGGCATATCATTTTTATCAATCCGCAGGGAATTATCTTCGGGCCTGGCGCCAGTGTAATGGCCGGCAAGTTCACGGCGTCCTCACTCGACATGTCGAACGCCGATTTTATGGACGGACGGTATAACTTTACCGGCGACGGCGTAGGCGAGGTGGCCAACTACGGCAATATCTCCGCCGAGCAGGTCGCCCTTATCGGCAAAAAGGTACTCAACGCCGGAACGATAAGCAGTCCCGGCGGATACACGATTAT
>JBGSSG010000412.1:0-3880 GCA_041737185.1 Anaerohalosphaeraceae bacterium | reverse complement strand
GTTGGATGAGCCGGCATGGCCAGCCTTTGCCAAAACCGGACAAGGCAGGTACTATGGTCTGCCCGGAAAGCGGCTGGAGGTATCGGCAAACCGAGCCGGGGGTAGTTCGCTGTCTTGATTGGGAAGAAGAAAAGCCGCTGTCTGCGGATAAGGCGGCGGGGACACGTAAATACAGTGAGTTCAGGATTTGAAACGGAGTTTATGAATGAATGTACCATTGCTGGATTTGAAGGCGCAATACGCGACAATAAAGGATGAAGTATTAAAACAGATTAACGAGGTTCTCGATTCGCAGCGCTGCATAGGCGGGCCGAAGGTTGAGGAGCTTGAGCGGGGAATCGCGGCTCTTTGCGGGTGTAAATACGCGGTGGGCGTATCAAGCGGGACGGACGCGATTCTGTCAAGTCTTATGAGTCTTGGTATCGGGGCGGGAGATGAAGTGATTACGACGCCGTTCACTTTTTTCGCGACGGTCGGCTGCATAGTGCGTGTCGGCGCCAAGCCTGTATTTGTCGATATTGACCCGAAGACCTACAATATCAATCCTTCGCTGATTGAGTCGGCCATAACCGACCGGACAAAGGCGATTATGCCGGTGCATCTGTTCGGGCAAATGGCTGATATGGACCCGATTATGCAAATCGCGGGTCAGGCGTCGCTGGCGGTCATCGAGGACGCGGCCCAGGCGATTTCGGCCACTTACAAAGGCAGTCGAGCGGGTGCGGTGGGGACGTGCGGGTGTTTCAGTTTCTTTCCGAGCAAGAATCTCGGCGGTATAGGCGACGGGGGGATGGTGGTTACCGACGACGAGCAGCTTTATCACAGGCTTTTCATTATGCGGAATCACGGGATGGAGCCGAAGTATTATCATCATTGTGTTGGCGGGAATTTCAGGCTTGACCCGATTCAGGCGGCAGCGCTGCTGGCGAAGCTGCCTCACTTGGAGAAATGGTCGAAGAAGCGGCGCAAGAACGCGGAATACTACAACAGGAAATTCAGGGATACGGTTGTACAGACGCCCTGTGTTTCGAGGGACTGTGTTTCGATATATAATCAATATGTAATCCGTGTTCCGCGAAGGGATGAACTGGCGGCACACCTGAAGGCCAAAGACATCGGTTGTGAAATATACTATCCCGTTCCGATGCACTTGCAGGAATGTTTCGCGTATCTGGGCAAAGGGCAGGGGGAATTCCCGGAGTCGGAGAAGGCTGCCGGCGAGGTGCTGGCTCTGCCGATTTATCCTGAATTGACGGATGAAATGAAGGATTACGCGGCGGAAACGATATTGGATTTTTACAGGCAAAGTTAGCGGCTCACGGGCAATTTTATGAGAGACGATGCCAATTCCTCTGGTCATCTTGCCGAATCGCAGGCGGTGCAGGATAAGATATACCGTTCGATGAGTCCTGCCGAGAAACTTCGGACGAGTATGCGGATGTACTGGTCGGCCCGGGAATTAAAGGCGGGATGGATTCGTCAGCAGCATCCGGACTGGACGGAGCAGCGGGTTGAGGAAGCTGTTCGGGAGGCGTTTTTGAATGCTCGAAGTTAAAATTATCTTTTATCTGGAGACGACTTGTGGCAACACTTGAACAGAAAATTGCGAAGAAAAAAGTACTTGTAGGAATTTTGGGTTTGGGGTATGTAGGACTTCCTTTGGCGCGGGAGTTTGCGTCGGCGGGGGTGAAAGTTCTCGGTTTTGATATTGACGAAAAGAAGGTGAAAACGCTCAATTCCGGCCGCAGTATTATTAAACATATCCCTCATGAGCAGGTCAGAGGAATGGTCAAAAGCGGTAAATTTTCCGCTACCAGCGATATGTCGCAACTGAAAAAGCCGGACGCGATTTTGATTTGTGTGCCGACGCCGCTGACGAAAAATCGCGAGCCTGATATGCAGTATATCGAGAGCAGTACCCGTACGATAGCCAGGTCGCTGCGTAAGGAGCAATTGATTGTTCTGGAAAGCTCTACCTATCCCGGTACGACGCGCGAGGTGATGCAGCCGATACTGGAACAAACAGGTCTTGCGGCGGGTAAGGATTTCTATCTTGCCTTTTCGCCGGAACGCGAAGACCCCGGCAATAAAAATTATTCGACCAAAACAATTCCCAAGGTTGTCGGCGGTCTGACCCCGAAATGCTGTGAATTGGCCTGCAAGATTTATGGTTTTGCGATTCAGACGCTGGTTCCGGTATCATCTCTTGAAGTGGCTGAAGCGGCAAAAATTCTGGAAAATACATATCGCTGTATCAATATAGCGATGGTCAATGAGTTGAAGATGCTGTTTGACCGGATGGGTATTGACGTATGGGAGGTGATTCGCGCGGCCAGTACCAAGCCGTTCGGCTATCACCCGTTTTATCCCGGCCCCGGCCTTGGCGGGCACTGTATTCCGATAGACCCGTTTTACCTGACGTGGAAGGCTCGTCAGTACGGGATGGCAACGCGTTTTATCGAACTTGCCGGCGAGATTAATATGGATATGCCGCACTATGTCATTAACAGAACGATGGAGGCTCTCAATGACCGCAAAAAAAGTCTCAATGGAGCCAAAGTACTCATTCTGGGGCTGGCATACAAGCCGGATATTGATGATGTTCGGGAGTCGCCGTCGCTGGAGCTGATTGAGCTGCTCAAGGCCCGCGGTGCGAAGGTTGATTATAATGACCCATACGTGCCGAGGACGCATAAGATGCGCGAGTACCACCTTCAAATGACGAGCAAGCCGTTGTCTGCGCGGATGCTGAAGGGGTATGATGTGGTGCTGATATCGACCAATCACAGCGATTATGATTACAGGTGGATTGTGAAGAACGCCAGGCTGGTGGTTGATACTCGCAACGCCTGCGGCAAAGTCAAAGCGGGTCGCAATAAAATTGTCAAGGCGTAGAACAGCGTCAGCGAAAAGAAAACCCCAGATTTTACAGATGACACAGATGGATGGATATTAAGAACACACTCAGGAATACAGGAATATAAATCCTGTCTAAAAAAAACAGCGAAAATCAGTGTGAATCGGTGGCTAAAAACCCAAACTCTATGAGCTGACAGCTATGAAAGTACTCATTACAGGCGGCGCGGGATTCATTGGAAGTCATGTCGTTGAGTATTTTCAGAACAAGGCTGACGTAATTGTTCTGGACAATCTGCGTACCGGTTTCCGACGCAATCTGGATGGTTTTTCATGCACATTTATTGAAGGTTCCGTCACTGACTCTTCAACGGTGCGGGATGCGGTCAAAAATGTTGATTTCATTTTCCACCTGGCTGCAATGATTAGCGTACCTGAATCCATGCAAAAACCGCGGGACTGTGTGGAAATAAACACGCAGGGCACACTTGTTGTATTAGAAGAAGCCGCCCGGGCAGGTGTAAAAAAGCTGTGCTTCAGCTCTTCCGCGGCAGTATATGGGGACAACCCTCTTGTGCCCAAAGTTGAAACTATGCTGCCTGAGCCGAAAAGTCCGTATGCGGTTACCAAGCTGGATGGAGAGTATTATTGCAAAATGTTCAGCGATGAAGGCTGGCTCAAGACCGCCTGTATGCGGTATTTTAATGTGTTTGGCCCGCGTCAGGACCCCAAAAGCCAGTATGCCGCTGCGGTGCCGATATTTATTGATAAGGCATTACGAAACGAACCGATTACCATTTTTGGCGACGGGTTGCAGACGCGGGATTTTATCTATGTCAAAGATGTGGTCGCTGCCAATGTGTTTTTGGCCGAAAGGCTGGAGTTGACCGGCGTGTATAACGTGGCCTGTGGCGATACGATTACCATCAAAGAACTGGCAGAGCAAATTATCACTTTGACCGGTTCGAAATCAGAAATCCGGTTGGCCTCCGAGCGTCCGGGAGATATTACACATTCCTGTGCG
>JBGSSG010000261.1:0-1538 GCA_041737185.1 Anaerohalosphaeraceae bacterium | reverse complement strand
ATTCGGATTTACTCAAAGCCGGCAGTTGGACGTACACAAATTTTCTGCCTGTGCCGAAAGATGCGCCGTTCCGCCACTGGCTCGAAGGAAACGTCGCACTTGCGCCTGGTGGGCGTATTGTCAATATCCTGCGAAGCGGATGTACAGGTTCTGTTGAAAAAGCTGTTGTTCTTGACGTAAGTCCCGATGGGAAAACCGTATCAATCGACCACCAGCAAAATATCGTCGATATGCCCGGGGCAAGCGACAAGAAGTTCACCATAAGATTTGACCCCCAAAGCAAACTCTACTGGGCCGTGGTCAATCCGATGCTGCCCGAACATAACCGGCCGGATAATCCCGGACAAGTCAGAAACGCTGCCGCTGTTATTTCCTCGCCGGACCTTAAAGATTGGAAAACCCACGCGGTGATTCTGTACCATCCCGATATTGAAAAGCACGCCTTTCAGTATCCCGACTGGGTCTTTGACGGCAGCGATATTATTATTTTGTCCCGAACCGCCTATGACGACGATGCCGGCGGGGCGCATAATTTCCACGACGCCAATTACCTGACATTTCACCGTGTCGAAAACTTCCGCACCATCGATTCGACCACCACCGAAAAAACTATGCTGCCGTGGAAAAACAAAAGCGCCCCGAATGAGCAGCCCGCGGACAGGCAGGCTGTTTATAAAATCCCCGCTGATTTTCCGGGCACAGTCATCGACCACAGTCCGGCCTCAAGCGGCGTCTATCTCGGTTCACCGGCTATAGCAGTTCTCTCTGACGGCACATATATCGCCAAATGTGACGAATTCGGCCCCGGCTCCGACAAAAACATAAAAGCCTTCAGCAGATTTTATATCTCCCGGGATAAGGGCAAAACCTGGAGATTTCAGTCAAGACTTGAAGGCCTTTGCTGGGCAACATTGCTTGTTCATAAGGAGAATTTGTACGCGATAGGCACTGATAATGCGTATGGTAAATGCGTTATCCGCAAATCTCTCGACAACGGCAAGACCTGGACCGAACCTGTCGATAAAAACACCGGCCTGCTGCTCGATGACGCTAAGTACCACTGTGCTCCCACTCCAATTGTAGAGCACAACGGCAGGTTCTGGCGGGCGATGGAAGACGCCGAAGGGCCTGGCGGCTGGGGCAGCCATTTCCGTTCGTTTATGATGTCGGTTCCTGTCGATGCTGATTTACTCAAGGCCGAAAACTGGACCTGTTCCAACCGGCTGGGTCGAAATCCCGACTGGCTGAACAAAAAGTTCGGCGGCTGGCTTGAAGGCAACGCGGTCCTCGCTCCTGACGGTTCGATAGTGAATATTCTAAGGGCTGATTACCGCTACCCGCAGGAAAAGGCGGCTATTATTCATATCAGCAGCGACGGCAAGACAGCCGTGTTCGACCCTCGCAGGGATTTTATCTCCTTCCCCGGCGGATGCAAAAAGTTCACCATCCGGTTCGACCCGGCAAGCAAACTCTACTGGACATTGTCCAACGCAACGCTGCCCGCGCACAAAAATTACAATATAGAACGCACCAGAAAC
>JBGSSG010000081.1:0-3301 GCA_041737185.1 Anaerohalosphaeraceae bacterium | reverse complement strand
CGGCCCGTCAAAATCCGGCGATGCCTTTTGTCCGGGTTCGGCGAGGATTGCCTTTGGGCAGGGCAGGCCCGCCGCGACAAGGGCCGCCTTTGAGAGCCATTTGTCCGAAGAGACAAGAAGGCCGAAAAAGTCGTTCCCGGTGCAGGCCTTGCCGAAGGCGGAGCATACGGCGGGAAAGCGGGCGGCTTTCAGCGGGCAGCCCTCGATGGTTTCAACGAGGTTGAAAACGACCTGTTCGGGGGACTGGCCCAGCGTGCCTGCAATTTGCTCAAACGACTCGACGCCAGCGGTGCGGAAGGGGATTTTCAGTTTTTTCAGCGCATCGCCGACGGCGGCAAGCTGCTGGAGAACGCCTGCGTCGCTTTCGGCAAAGGCGGAATCCGACGGGCGATTATATACAATCAAAACTGAGATGTTTTTCATTTTCCGCTCCGGGCAAGTGCATTCCGGATGATGGAGGCCAGAAGCTGCGGGTAGGTCATACCTTCCTGGGTTGCTATCATCGGCAGGTCGGAGTGACGGGGGTGCAGGCCAGGCAGCGGATTGATTTCGATAAAGGACGGATTGTCTTTTGCGTCGAGGCGGATATCGACTCTGCCTGCGTCGCGGCACTGAAGGGCGCGGTATGCGGCAAGGGCAAGGGCCTCGACCTCTTTGCGTTTGCCGTCCTTTGGCATCGGAAAGTATTCGACAAATTCCTCGCAAAGCTCCTTGACCTGGTACGAGTAATCCTGGGCAGGCGCGCCGTGTTTTATTCGCAGTTCCATCGTACCCAGCACCTTTGCGTTTTCGTCAGTACCCAAAACGGCGGTGGTGAATTCGCGTCCGGGCAGGTATTGTTCGACAAGTACCGGCTGCTGATATTGCCGCAGCAGATTTTGACAGACCTGTGTAAGCCGGCCCGGGTCGTTAATCATGGATTGGCCGTCAACACCCTTGCCGGTGCCCTCTGCGATGGGCTTTGCAAAGAGCGGGTAGTCGAGCGATACATTTTTTATATCGTCGGCGTTTCTGACGACAGAAGATTTGGGCGTTGCAAGTCCTGCGGCGCGGACGATTTTCTTTGCGACTTCCTTATCGAGCGTGGCGGCGCAGACAAGCGTATCGGAAAAGGTGTATGGGATATCGTACAACTCGCACAGCGAAGGGACCTGCGCCTCCCGGTTTCTTCCGGCAAGGCCCTCTGCGATGTTGAAGACAAGGTCCCAGCGCTTGCCCGCCACCATCAGTTTGGCAAGGGCTTTTGCGTTGCCAATGCGCTGGACCTGACAGCCCAGAGCCGCCAGCGTCTCGGCGATTGCGCTTATGGTCGATTCGGTGTCGAACTCCGCGACCTGTACGGGCGAGAAGCCTTCCTTTAAATAGTCGTCTCTTGCGTCATATACGAACCCGACTTGCAGATTGTCAAAGTTTGGGTCTTGGAAACTTTCGCCAGCCTGTTCTATACGTTCTTTGTCTGCCGACAGAGCAGAGCCGTTTGCACGGCGGATGCGCATCATCCAACCACCTCGCTGACGTCACTGTGCGTGCAACTGGATTCGCGTCGCGTCTGCCTGTTGGTCTTGGCCGGCTGAATGTGACTGAATTTTCCGCTTGCCAGTTCCCAGACGCCCGGTGCCGATTCGTGGCAGGGTTCGGGCAGGTCGGGCGGATTTTCGTATTTTGCCGGTTCCGGGTACGAGACGAGCATGCCCTCGAAGTTCCTGATGACGGTATGCGTCGGGCTTGTTGAGACGATGTAGTTGGGCATTATCGGGATTTTGCCGCCTCCGTGAGGGGCGTCGATGACAAACATCGGTATCGCGATGCCGGACAGTCTGCCGCGGAGGTATTCCATTATCTCTATGCCCCTGCTGACGGGGGTTCTGAAATGCTCAATGCCGCGGACGAGGTCGCATTGGTAAAGGTAGTATGGGCGTACGCGCATTCGCACAAGCTGCCTGCAAAGCTGTTCGATAATCTGCGGCGTGTCGTTGACGTTTCGCAGCAGGACGGACTGGTTGCCCAGCGGGATTCCCGCGTCGGCAAGCTTTGTGCAGGCCTCGATTGATTCAGGCGTAATCTCGTCGGGATGATTAAAGTGTGTGTTTATCCACAGGGGGTGGTATTTTTTCAGCATCGCGACCAGGCTGTCGGTTATGCGCATAGGCAGTACCACCGGAACGCGTGTGCCGATACGGATTACCTGGACGGACGGTACTTTGCGGAGCGCCGAGAGAATCATCTCTATCGACTCGTCGCTCATTGTAAGCGGGTCGCCTCCGGAAACGATAACGTCGGAGATTTCCGGGTGCGCCGACAGATATGCGCAGACCTGTTCGATTCTGCGCTGCGAGATACTTGACTCTCTTGTGCCGGCCACGCGTTTTCTGGTGCAGTGTCTGCAGTACATCGAGCAGGTTGTCGTGGCGATAAACAGTGCCCGGTCGGGGTATCTGTGTATCAGTCCGGGCACGGGCATATCCTCGTGTTCTTCCAGCGGGTCTGCGCACAGAAACGCAGGGTCGCGCAGTTCATTAAGCTGGGGTACGCACATCTGGAAGACCGGGTCTGCCAGGTCAACCTTGCGTATAAGCGAGGCGTAATACGGCGTGATGGCCATCGGATATTTGGCGACGACCGGCGAGATTGACTGACAGTAGTCTTTATCGGGGAAGTAGCCGAATAACTGGTCGATGGTGCGGATTCGATGGCCAATCTGCCACCGCCAGTCGCTCCACCGGCTGTGTGCCCCAGCGGGAAGTTTTGTTTGTACGGGGGGAGTTGCCGCTATGGTTTCAAGCGGCGGTTCGTCGTCCTTTGCGACAGGACTAGAGGGAGGCTTGTCGGAAGTCTCGGCGGCAGCTTCAATGCTGACGGTCACATTAATCATTTTCTTTGTTCCTTTCTTACTTTATGGTTTGTGTTTGTTTTTTTATTCGTACAAGTTAAGTATTTACGGTTTGCCGGCCGAGGAAATCGGCCATACATTGCACAAAGGCCTGTCGCAGCGGCGGGATGCTGTTCTGCATCTCCTCAACGCTAAGGCCAATCATAGCGAACGAAAAGAAACCGAAGACAAAGCCTGCTATTGCGAATGAGAGCCTGCGGATTTTTGTTGAGGCCGCTGATTCGGGCAGAAAGCGGCGCAGGCGGTCCTCTATCGTCTGGAGGTACTTAAGATACGGAGCCTCAAGGTCGGCAGACAGGTCTCGGCCAAGTTTGATGAGCATACGTCCCTGAAAGAGAAGAATGTATTTCTCAGGGTTGCCGGTAAAGAATTCCACATGGGCGATAAATATCTGCTCAAGGGCCTGTTCGA
>JBGSSG010000076.1:0-2100 GCA_041737185.1 Anaerohalosphaeraceae bacterium | reverse complement strand
TAAAGCGTGCATTTTGTCCCTTTCAGCGGGCCGTTATCGGCGCCGTTCTCTTTGGCAGAAGGCCCCCCGTTGTCGGAAAACATAATCACACACGTATCCTCAGACAGCTTAAGCCTGTCCAGCGCATCAAGCAGCCTGCCGGTTTTGGTTTTGAATAAGAACGGGCCATCGGTGACATAGCTGCGCGGCTCTTTGCTGACTTTAGCGTGAGCGTTGAGCCACGGGGCATCGGAGGCCTTGAACAAATGAATCGGTTCGCCGACGGCGGCGGACAAATCCGGCTTGAGCTGCACGGCCATCGTGCCGTCGATGGTTTGAATCCATTCGTGGCAATAGAGCATCCAGGGTACACCGTCTTCGACATAGAGTGTGCCGTCAAGCGTCATAAAGTCGGCGGGTGGATGGGGTCTGTCCTGCATTTGTTCAAACGGCCCTTCGGGTGAATCGCCGACAAGCACAACTGTGCCCCGCATGTGCGTGGTGCGCCAGCTTGCGGGCGGATTGTCGATGATTTTGTCGCGGTTGTGGAGCGTGACGAAAAGGTAATACCGGCCGTTATAGAAATGGACTTCGGGAGCCCATGCGCCATGGGCAGGATTGGCCCAGATACCGTCAGGAATGCGATAGACAATGTACGGCCCCTGCCAGTTCTGGAGGTCTTTGCTTTTATAGACTTTGACGCCGAAGTGTCCTTCGCCGAGGTCGCGCGGGTCGGCACTGGTGTAGAGGTAATACGTTTGGGTTTGCTGATAAGCCAGAATCCACGGGTCGTGAATAGGAATATCGGCCAGTTTCAGTGTCTTTACCGCCGGAGCGGCCTGAGATACGACAGGCAGAGATTCCTTTACGGCACAGCCCGTTGCGAAAAAGACGAGCATCACAAACGCAATTGCTGTACGAAACATATAGGTTCTCCAAATCAGAACAGTAAAAATGGCTTGAACAGCATCCATAGGCTCTATAATAACAAATTCATACTTTTTTGCACGGATTTACTTGGGAAATCCAAGTCAAGAGCAAAGACACTTTACGCTAAAAGACCGCCGGAATTTGGGCATAGACGCATCATCGCCGGGCAGATATAATTGATGCTCTATGAAGGAAAAACCCGACAAAAACCTTTTCAGTTCAGCCGAAGATAAGCTTCTGCAGGGGTTTGCGCCGCTTGCCGTCCGCGTCAGGCCAAAAAATATCGAAGATTTCATCGGCCAGGAGCACTTCGCCGGCCCGGGAAAACTTCTCCGCCGAATGCTCGAAAGCGAAACTCTATCCAGCATAATACTTTACGGACCGCCAGGCTCGGGGAAAACCACCCTCGCTCACATTATCGCTAACCACATAAACGCTGTCTTTGAATACATCTCCGCACCTGCGGCAGGCGTAAAGGAAATCAGACAAGTCCTTGCCGACGCTAAAGACAGATTAGTCGCCTCAAGACGAAAAACCGTCCTGTTCATCGACGAAATCCATCGTTTTAACCGCGCGCAGCAGGATGTTTTGCTCGACGATGTTGAAAACGGCATTGTAACTCTGATTGGGGCAACTACAGAAAATCCTTTCTTTTACATCAATTCCCCCCTTGTAAGCAGAAGTACGATTTTTACTTTTGAGCCGTTGACGCCGGAAAATATAAAGACGATTCTTCGCCGGGCTGTTGAAGATAAACCATTCGGCCTTGGCAGCCTGCATATTCAAGTCGGCAGCGATGCGATTGATTATCTGGCCGGCATCTGCGACGGCGACGCAAGAAGGGCGCTAACAGCGCTTGAAGTGGCGGTTCTTTCAAAACAAAAGGCCGCGAAAACGGATTCGGAAATTGTCATAACTCTTGACGAGATGAAAGAGTCGGTTCAGCGAAAGGCCGTGCAGTACGACGGCAGCGGCGATACGCATTACGACCTGGCAAGCGCTTTGCAAAAGTCAATGCGGGGCAGCGACCCTGACGCGACGGTTTACTGGCTGGCGCGGATGATAGCCGGCGGCGAGGATCCGCGTTTTATCGCCAGGCGAATCGCGGTCTGCGCCGCAGAGGACGTGGGCAACGCAGACCCGACAGCCACGATACTGGCTGCGGCTGCGCTGCAGATATCGGAGTTTGTC
>JBGSSG010000073.1:0-5453 GCA_041737185.1 Anaerohalosphaeraceae bacterium | reverse complement strand
TTCTTTCCTGAACACTGGCGCCATTGCCGCAGTCAACAGAGTCGCTGCTGCCGTTGAATGTAAACGCACTGCCAATCCTGCCGGCAGTACTTAAGGCAGATGTGTTCTGCTGGGAAACGCCGGCGTTATTATTTTCGGATGAATCTGCAACTGTCTTATTGCCCGCATTATCATCCAGCTTCCAGCGGCCAATCAGAATATTATCAGGTTGCTCATCATAAAGCGATGCTATCTCACTGCCGGACAGCGCTTTATTATATAACCTTACATCGTCAATTAGGCCTTTGAAATACTGATTAACCCCAGGGTAGTAAACCCTGCCTATGCAGACATTGACAGTCGAAGCATCCATATCCGCATTTACCGTACTCTGGCCCTGCAATTGGCCGTTCACATATATCCTGAGATTACTCGCTCCGCCATTCCTGTCCCAGACTCCAGCCACGTGGTACCATTGTCCGGCAGATAAAGACGGGCCTGTCGCCCAGTTATAACCGCCTGCTCTGACGAAGAATCTCACTACACTATTATCCACCCGCAGACCCCAGGAAAAATCCAGATTCTTCTTGTCACCACAAATGACCATATTATACGGCTTCTTGTAATCACTGCCGTTTATCCAGGCTGAAACCGTAAGAGTGCTTCTTTCCTGAAAACTGGCGCCATTGCCGCAGTCAACATAGTCGCTGCTGCCGTTGAATGTAAACGCACTGCCAATCCTGCCGGCAGTACTTAAGGCAGATGTGTTCTGCTGGGAAACGCCGGCGTTGTTATTTTCGGATGAATCTGCAACTGTCTTATTGCCCGCATTATCATTCAGCTTCCAATGGCCAATCAGACCGCTACCATCTCCAATCACAAAGTTAGCCGTAGCCGTCTCACTGTCGGAGTAGTCGTTCTTAAATGCCTTAGCCTTGACTGTACATGAGGTGTTTACTGTAAATGGCACCGTGTATTGAGTGGAACTCAATGTCGGATCAGTTCCATTGGTAGTGTACCGTATAGCAGCATCAGACGTAGAACACAACAGCGTCACCTGGGTCAAACCAGTAAATGTGCCGCCATTAGGCGATATTGTCGGCGTGGAAACATTAATAGCAGGTTCGACGGTAAATGTAAGCTGCTCATCCGGACGGACCGCATCATAGGCACGCAGTGTCAAAACCAACTGCATCCGACCATACGACATTGACTGATTGTTCTGCGGAAAGAAACCAAAACCAAAACTTTTGCCCGTCCCCGCGTAATCCATCAAATCCAGAAGCGCCGAGGACATCCGCGCCGACGAACCGTCCGCAATCGCAACATAACAGGGATTGGAAAATATCGACCATACATGTGAGTCCGCGTCGTTGATTTGACTGAGCCGGCAGACATAATTGCCGTTCTCATTTGTTCCCCCCATCGGCTCTCCGTACTCGCTGATGGACACCCGCACATCCTCCGCATTCCCACTTTGAGTCCCGACGTCCGGATTATCCAGCAGATAAACTCTCATCGCCGCATCATTCGGCGAGACATTTTGAAACGTCAAAACCGCCTCGGTGATAACGCTGCCCGTCGGTATCGTAAGCTCATTTTGTCCAATACCCCATATAAAATACTGCCCCGGCCCCAGCGACGCAGCGCTCGCGCCGGCCGTCAGCAGTGAAAACAATATCGCCGCGGCAATGCATAACTGCATCCAAACTTTTTTATTCCTATCCATAGCTTTCCACCCCAAAAAACACTATCCGTGCTGTTACACATCCCCACAATTTGCTGACCTTCTACAGTAAAATGTAAAAAACGTTTCCTCACGGGTCAAAAAAGAACCAATAGAACGGGCTTATATCGTCTGATAACAAATAATCTCTTAATAAAAAATCGGATATGACAAGATTGGCTGCACTGGAATAAGACCAACCGGCCCTAAAAACCGCTAAACGCGAAATCGCTGGATTTTTTTTGATTGTTTAAGAACATCAGAAACTCTAAGAATCCAGAGTATCGAGTTATGTCGCGCTAAGAAACCCGGTTCCAGACCTTTTTAACCGCTGACAATGCAGATAAGGCGAAGATTATCGGATAAAGACGCTCAGCATACCATAGACGTGAAAAGTACAAACCCACCGGCTGGGCCTGCGGAAATGACTCTTTCCCAGCCTATCCTGTTCAATCAGGATTCCAGGACATCCGCCGGAAATTGTGCGGCAATTAATATCCGCAAGACGGAATAAATTTAACGATATTCGTCGGCCAGTTCAAATGCTTTCAGTATCTTATCCAGTGCATCGTATGGATAGACCCCTATATCAACTGTGAACCGGCCTTCCGTATTGTCTTGTGAAGTAACCTGACCATCGGCAAAGAGGATATTGCTGGTTTTCTGCTCATGGCTCGTTCGCGTTACCACCTGAAACGGCGCCAGCGAGGGATGGGCCAGAAATTGCACATCCATTACAAGGGCAGCAATGGAATGGCCGTTCCGGTTTTCCCCCAGACGACTCAGTTTAATATGAAGCGTCTCCGGCGTCCCAACCAGTAAAGCCACGGATGCATGACGGTAATAATAGTCGCTCTGTGCCTGTTTTCGTCCTACACGAGCCAGTTGAACGTCGGCATCCGACGGTTGGTCGGCGCCGGGGCAAAAAAAAACTTTTGGCTGGTCGGCCAGGTAATCCTGCAGTAATAGCCTCAGCCCTACAGGAGCCCCGTTCATCAGTGACAGCAAGCTTGTTACATCCCCGGCTACGGTATAAAAATTTCCACCCATCATCGGAAGTCCATCAGGCCCAAAAGGAACGGTATCTTTAAAATCGTTAGCATAGGAGTGTATCGCAACGCCCACATTATGTAAATTTGATACACAAACCATCCTGCGGGTATGTTGTCTGGCTCGTTTGAGTGTCGGCGTCAGTATCGCAAGCAAAAGCGATAAAATCGCGATGACTACCAAAAGTTCGAGCAGGGTAAAGGCCCGACGCCAACGGTGGCTATAACAGCAATCTCCGGTTATAGCCGTATCAAACATAGTCCAGCCAGTATTCAGTCAATATCAGCAAATCCTCATCATCCACGCATCCGTCTCCCGTCAGATCCGCTGTTACTTCGGTGCAGGACAGCCATTCCGAAGCCATTACAGCAAAGTCCTGCAGATTCACGAAAGAGTCATCCGTAAAGTCCGGTATGGCCTGGAATTCCATTAAACGAACATTGTCCAGATCCCAGTATCCGCCGGGTAATCCTGCGGCGAGGATTGCTATGCCGATATTTTTGCCCACCCAGGGATCGCCGGCCTGAACGGTCGGCATCGTTACAGAAAATGTTTTCAGAACGTTAACCGTCAACTCCGTCGAAGGAACCGGCGAGGTCTGGATGTCCACAGCATTAGCGTCGTTAAGATAATAGTAGAGAGAAAGGATTAATTTATTATTCGGATCCGGCCCGGAAGGAGGGTACCTGACTGAAGGACACACATCCACCATTAGCCGGTAGCTCTTGCCTGTTTGATAAGTCGCATTTGGGTCTTGCAAATCTTGCAAAAAACCGTTGCCCGACCCACTGCCCAGAAACGCCAATTGATTAGCGTCGGCATTGACAATATGGTCGTATGGACTGTCCGGAGGAGTATTTCTGAAAACGCCGGTGTTTGTACTGTATTCCGTATCTACATCCATCTCCGTCCATAGCGACGCAACAGGAATAGCCGGGAAATAATCAGGATTGACAAAAGGACTCTCAAACGAATTATTAGCAATCGGTATTTGTCCTGATTGCGCAGTTACCATAAGTAAGAATATTATCGTCAGAACAGCACACCATTTTGCCTTTAGTTGCAGCATATCACCTTCTCCCAATCACTTTGTCCTGATTTATATTAATTCGCCGCGATATCATACGCCATAAGCACGTCGCCATGGCGTATATACAGCCGCTTGCCGAAGACCACCGGATGCGCCCAGTGCTCCTTATCGCCAAGCGAAACAGCAAACTCGCTTACAGGCTCAAACCCCGCAGGCTCCGCCCTGACCAGCGCAACCGTCCCGCCCTTTTCCTCATAGCAGTACAGCATCCCCTCGGCCCATGCGAGCGAACCCTTGCATTTCCAGTGCCGTTCGTAGAGAACCTTACCGCTGTTCCACTCGGCACAGTACCAACTGCCGTCCCCGTTGCCGTTCCAGTTCGACGAGTAGATATACCCGTCAACCAGTACCATCGAGCCGTGATGAGTATCAATCACAGGATTCGTCCAGACCTTTTCTGCCTTCGAGCCGTCCGGGCTTAGCCGAAGCATTATCGCTCCCATATCATAGCCGCTGGAACAGAGAACCATATCATCCTGATAAACAGGGCAGTTTGGATGAATCCGTCTGTTGTCATTAACATAACTGCCGACAGGATACTTCCACAGAATTTTTCCGTCGGCAGCGTCAACGCCTATGATATTATCGCTTGTCATCGTTACAATAAGCTCTCTGCCGGCACGCGAGATGACAATTGGCGAACAATATGCGCTCTTATCGCCTGTACTTTCCGACGCCCAGACAATCTTGCCGTCCTTTGCGTCCAGCGCGACCATCGTGGCCTTTTCTCCGCCGACAGTAACAATAACCCTGCCCTCGACAATCAATGGCGACTCAACTATACCCCAGGAACCATATTTGCCCCCGAACTCGGTAAACGGGTCAGCCTGCCAGATTTTCTGGCCCGACAGTGCGTCAAAACAGGCCGCTGCGCCCAGGCCGCTTATCACATAAACCCTGCCGCCAAACACTGTCGGCGTGCAGCGAACCCCGGGGTGAGAGCGGCTCCACTCGGCGCCGTAAGACTGCCTCCAAAGTTCCTTTCCGTCAAGGTCGAGACAAAACAGAAATCCGTCTTTTTCAATCATTCCGGTGGTGTAAATCCTGCCGCCGCTTACGGCAATGCTGGCCCAGCCGCTGCCAAGCCCCTTAAAATTCCACAACATCTTCGGACCGTCTTGCGGCCATCGCTTGAGCAATCCTGTTTCGGCGCTTTTATTATCCCGGCCGGGGCCCTGCCACTGCGGCCAACCGGCCGAAACCTCAAAAGGGACCGAAGAATCTCCCGCCGGCTTGGCCGTTTTGCCGCGCACATCCACACAGACAAGATGCCCCTTCGCGCTGCGGGCGTAAATAAATCCATTGGCCAATATCGGCATCGTCCAGCATCGCCCGCTCAAAATCTGCGCCGACGAAAGCTCCTTGAACCCATCGGGACTTGCCTGCGAGATAATCAATTTCCCCTTTTCGCTTAGGACGATGAGCTTGCCGTCCGCTGCCATAAGGCTGCCCTTGCCGACCGAGCCTTCCGCCCAGCGGCTCTGCCCAGTCGTCCAGTCAAGACAAGCCAGCTTGTTGTCGTCAACCCCATAAAGGAAGCCGTCTATCAGTACCGGCCCGGAAAGCTGCGAACGCATATTCTTGTTCTCCCAGACAAGCGACGGGCCT
>JBGSSG010000067.1:0-4686 GCA_041737185.1 Anaerohalosphaeraceae bacterium | reverse complement strand
AAAAAACGGCAAGCCCGCAGGCGACATGGATGTATTAATAGCATCCGAGGCTATGGCCTTCGGCCATGTTCTAATCACCAGAAACATATCTCATTTCGAGAATATCCCACAGTTAAAAGCTGAAGAATACTGAAAGCCCAAAACTACCTTTACCTGCCGTTGCGTTTCCCTGTATCTTGCTCGCGGCATAAATATGCAATAGCAGAGGCTAATAACTAAAATCGTCCGCCGGCAAGACAGGCTTTTGCGTTTTGCTTCAGCTTTTCAAGTCCTGTCCGCTGGACCGCAGAACCTTTGAACATTTTTTCAAAATCATCCTTACCCCATCTTAGAATCTGTTCCAGCGTCAAACCCATCCGCTGCGGGTAAAACTTAAATTCTCTGTTTTGGCAGACAGGCCCGTTTGCGCCGAACGGACAGGCCAGCAGACACGCGTCGCAGCCGAAAACTCTGCCTTCAAGTTTTCCGGAAATTCCCGCCGGCAAATCCCCCTTATGTTCGATTGTCAGAAAGCTTAGACATTTTCGGCTGTCAAAACCGCCGTCGGCCTGAAGCGCCCCTGTCGGACAAGCCTCTATGCACTTCCTGCAATCCCCGCAACCGTTATCAACAGGCCTGTCAGCCTCGAGTTCTGCCGTCGTTATGACCTCGCCCAAAAGCAGTTGGCAGCCTATATGCGGATTTATCAGTGAATGATTCTTCCCAATAAACCCAAGCCCCGCACGTCGCGCAAGCGACCTTTCCGCCAGCGGCGCGGTATCGACGCAAACCTTAAACGCCGCCTTGACCGCATCACTGCGCTGCGCGATAAACTCTCCCAGCTTCTTCAATCGTTCTTTGATAAAGATATGATAATCCTCATACAGGGCATAATCGGCGATTCGCGCATCGCCCTGCCGATAATCCCTCTTAACGGCCGGCCGATAATTCAATCCGACACATACAACCGAGCGCGCGCCGCGGAGATGTTTTGCCGGGCAAAAACGTTTCTCGATATTTCTGTGCAGATAACTCATCCCCGCCGCCCTGCCCTCATCAAGCCAGCGGGCAAAGAACGTCGTCTCTTCCGCGCATACAGGCTCAGCGATTGTAACGCCGGCCAGGTCAAACCCAAGCTCAATCGCCTTTTGTTTTATCGCCGATGATATATCGCTCACAGTTGAAATCTCCAGTTAAATTGCGGGGAAGTGATTTTACAGCTTTTCTTTACCAATATCACAAGTGAGAACAAAAACTTCAGAGAGCGGATTTTCTTCATTTCAGGAAAGCCTGCCCTTGAAATCCTCATAAGTGAACCGGCGCTGCAAACGATATTCGTCCCTGTCCGGCTCGTAAAGCACGATGTCCGGCAGGTTGATGCCGTTGAACATCGTATTCTTGACCATTGTGTAATGGGCCATATCCCCGAACACCAGCTTATCCCCGGCCTTTAGCGGCGCATCGAACGAGTAATCACCTATCACATCGCCGGCAAGACAGGTCGGCCCCGCCAGCCGGTATGTGTGAGTTTTTTGGCCCGGTGCCGCAGTCCCTTCGATATTGGGCCGATACGGCATCTCCAAGACATCGGGCATATGCGCCGACGCCGATGTATCCAGTATCGCGATATCCATCGCGTTGTGTACGATATCAAGCACGGATGCGATAAGAACGCCTGTATTGAGCGCAATCGCCTCTCCCGGCTCAAGGTAAATCGTCTTTATGTTCGGGTATCGCCGGTAAAAATCAGCAATCAAATCGCAAAGCAGGCTAACATCGTAATCAGCCCTTGTGATATGATGACCGCCGCCGAAGTTTATCCAGTCCATCTGTCTGATAAACCGTCCGAACTGTTTCTCCACCGCCGGCAGCGTCCTGCCGAGTGAATCCGCGTTCAGCTCGCAGAGCGTATGAAAGTGCAGGCCGGTAATGCCTTCCAGCAGGTCTCTCCGAAACTGTTCGAGCGTCGTCCCCAGCCGCGAACCCGGAGCGCAGGGGTCATAGATTTTGGTTTTGACTTCCGAGTGCATCGGGTTGACGCGTATGCCGCATTGGATTTTACGCGGCGCGTTGAGAACTTTATTCCTGAAACGTTCCCACTGGGCGAAGGAATTGAAAACGATATCATCGGCGATTTGGATGTATTCGTCCATTTCGTCGTCGCGATAGGCAGGTGCGCACAGGTGAACTTCTTTATCTTTGCCGAAAGATTCCCTGGCTAATTTTGCCTCATAAAGACTGCTTGCCGCCGCTCCGGCCAGATATTGTTTGCACAGGCCGAACGTGCTCCATGCGGCAAAACCCTTCAGCGCAAGCAGTACCCTGCATCCCGTCCTGTCCTGCACTGATTTCAAGACCTCAAGGTTTTTTCTTAAAAGCCCCAGGTCAATCAGATAGCACGGCGTTTTTATTTTGCTCAGGTCGTATTTCAACATTTACCCCCGCCCCGCCTGCCTGCCGGAAGCAGAAGCCGGCAGGGCTTACCGTTGAACTTTTAAGAATATGGTTTGAAAAACCGCTGATTCGCCCTTGCGATGTTAAAGTCCGGCGGTTTTGTTGGTATATACTTGCCTATGAAGTTTTTTTCGCGGCGGGCGAGGAATGCTTTGTTTGTTTTCGGCAATTGCCGAAGCTGCCGCGCCATATCTTGCCCTTTTTTGTCTTCCTGTCGCCTCTGCCCATTTGCGTTTTTCCTTTCAGAATCATTCCGGTTTTCCCTGCCGCCAGACCGCACACCGGCCTCGCCTGAACAGGTTTTGGTATGATAAACTACCAAAGCAATAAACGCAACAACTGTTCCTGCTTCATTCGCTTAATGCATAGAACTTTCGCCCTTACTTGTTCGAATCGCCCTTTGTTCTGCCGAGAATCAGGTCAACCTTGATGGAAAGGGCGAACAGCCCTAATCCGAGGCAGACCGCCCCAATCAGGGTAATCATCGAACGGCCCTGGTGAAGCGCCATCAGTATCGGCCCTGCGAGTAAAAGCCACGGCATGCAATAACCCAAAATCTGTCCAAATCCACGCATCACGTTCTCCTTTTTGTGTCGGTTGTAGTTTTTTCTGACAAGGTTTTAGTGGCGAAGCTCTTGTCCTCAAGCGTTCTTGCTGGCAGGCCGTTAATTATATTTCCAGCAAAGCCCTAAGGTTTTCCCGCAGGGCACGGCAAATCTCAAGAGCTGCCGCTGTTTCTTCTCTTTCCGCCGATTCGCCCGGATAGCGATAAATAACCGCGGCCCGCGTTAATAATCGCAGTTCCTCCACCGGCCAGTTCCATTCCCCTGTTGCCTCTTTAGCCAGTTTTGCCAGTTCTGCCAAATCATGAGTTTTAGGAGCAAACCGTTCTTTTGTAATAAGAAGCGCTTTCATATATTTTTCGGCGCATTGCTGGGCGTGAAAACAAACGGCGTCATAGTTTGGCTTATCGGCCGCAAATTCACGAGAAGCGGTAAGAAAATCGCTCTCAGCCTTATCAACCCATTCCTTAACAACCTCGTTCATAAAGCACCTTTCCGCAATCGATGGCTTCACGAACAAGCGGGTCGCCCTGTCGATATCGTCTTTCGGTATCGTCGGGCCTGCGGACGAGCAAATCGACTGAAAAAGGCGGATTGAGCCAGTTGAGAATTTCCAGCGATTTCCAGAAGCCCTTACCCTCAAACGGCATAATAACCAGCAAATCCACATCAGAATCGGGATTGGCCCCGCCCTGGGCGTACGAGCCGAAGAGCACAATTTTTTGCGGATTGAACCGCCCAACGATGCGATTACTCAAATCCTGAATGTGTGAAATCGACACCATAATCGGCTCCTGTCTGTTCCAATGATATTTTAACCATCGATTGTCTTGCCCTCAAGCGTTTTCCACGGCAGGCCGAACCTGTTCAAATCGGCCATAAACGGGTCAGGGTCGAATTGCTCCATATTGAAAACGCCGCTGCCCCTCCATTTACCTTCCAGTATCATTTTTGCGCCTATCATCGCCGGCACGCCCGTTGTGTATGATATGGCCTGTGCCCCGACTTCCCTGAAACATTCGGCGTGGTCGCAGACATTGTAAATCATCATTTGTTTGCGTTTGCCCGCCTTTATGCCGTCGAAGATACACCCGATGCACGTCTTGCCCGTATAGCCGGCAGCGAGGCTGGCAGGGTCGGGCAGCAGGGCCTTTAGAAACTTTATCGGCACAATCTTGTGCCCTTCAAACTGGACCTCGTCAATCCGCGTCATACCGACATTCTGCAAGACCCGCAGGTGCGTCAAATACTCCTGCCCGAACGTCATCCAGAACCGTATCCGCTTAAGCCCCGGAATATATTTTACCAGCGACTCAAGCTCCTCGTGATAGAGAACATATGAGCGTTTCGGCCCTACTTCGGGATAATCGATATCCTGCGATACGCTCATCGACTCGATTTCAACCCAGCGTCCGTCCTGCCAGTATTTTCCCCTCTGTGTGATTTCGCGGATGTTTATTTCCGGATTGAAGTTCGTTGCGAACGGGTGCCCGTGGCTGCCGGCGTTGCAATCGACAATATCGACATAGTGAATCTGGTCGTAATAATGTTTCATCGCATACGCGCAGAAAACATTGGTAACCCCCGGATCAAACCCGCTGCCCAAAAGCGCCATAATTTCCTTTTGTTTATAGCGGTCGTGGTATGCCCACTGCCATTTGTACTCGAATTTCGCCAGCTCCGGCGGCTC
>JBGSSG010000057.1:0-4201 GCA_041737185.1 Anaerohalosphaeraceae bacterium | reverse complement strand
GGCCGGTATCGCAGGGGGCGCAACAGGCTCTGGTTCGGTCCATCCCTGCCAGTTTCCAAAATGCTTTTGTGCAAGCTCAAAGGCCACGGGCGATTCGATGTCCCCCGCGAAGATAAGTACCGCCTGGGCCGGACGTGCGTTTTGCCGCCACCAGTTTTTAAGCTGGTTTGCTTTTATGCCGCTTATCGATTCGCCTGTGCCTTCGGGCATCCTGCCGTAAGGATGTTCGCCGTAAAGGCGTTTTGCAAATTCCCGTTCGGCCAGATACTCCGGGTCCTGTTCCTTTACCGATAGGGCGGTCAGTACCCGGGTGCGAAGTTTTTCCAGTTCGTTGGGGTCAAAGGCCGGCCCTGTGATGACTTCGGAAAACAGGGACATTGCGCGTTCAATGTGTTCGCTCAGACAACTCATCTCCACCCGGCAGCAGTCCGTTTCAGCCGAGCCTGTCAGCGAAATTGCATACCGTTCAAGTTCCCCAGCCAGTTTCGCCTCGCTGTAATTTTTTGTTCTAGTGGTCAGCATTTTTGCAGCAAGGTCAGCCGTCCCCGGGCAGGTTTCGGTAAACGCCCCGGCGAGCAGTCCAAGCTTTACGCTCACTAAAGGCGTCTTGTGATTGGGTACGACCATAACTTTTAGGCCGTTTTTAAGCGTTTTTTCATTGTCCGGCATCGCGATTTTTTCCGCTTTAGCCGGTTTTACAGGCGCTGCCTTTGGCCAGCTCTGCGGCCGTTTTTCACCCGGCCTGCCCGGAGCATGGGCCTGTTGTTCCGGCTCTGCGGTTATGTCGGACAGTTCGCTGTCTTTTTTAGCAGATGCCATCCCCTCGGCGCTGCGGCGTACCTTTACGATAAACGCCGTGTTCGGGTCGAGGTATTTGTTTGCCGCGAGTTTTATGTCGTCGGGGGTAATGTCGCGCATCTTCTGTTCGATACGGTTGACGTATTCGACGTCGCCGATAGTAACCGCGGCCTGGCCGAGTTGTCTGGCCCGGTTTTCTACGGTAAGGTCTTCTTCCGCCAGTTCTTTTAGGCCCTGGTTTCGCGCCTTCTCAAGCTCCTGCGGGCTTACGCCTTTTTTTTTGATTTTTTCAATTTGTTCAGCGATAAGCTCACAGGCCCTGTCGTATTCGCAGGAAGGGCTAAGCATCGCGCCCGCCATAAAGATTCCGTCCTGCTGCAGGTTGTACGTCCAGGACGCCGTATCGACCGCGATTTGCCTGTTCGCGACAAGTTGGCGGTACAGTCTGCTGCTTTTTTCCTGTCCGAGTATTTTAGCCAGAAAATCCAGCGTGATTTCGTCTGGATGCCCTGTCGGGACTGTCCGCCAGAGCATGCCTGCAAGTCCTGCCGGGGCGTTTTCGTCGTCGATATCAATTTGCTGCGGCTTGTCCGGCATCGGCTCGCGGGCCGTAATTTTCGGCACATCCGGCCCGCGTTTTATCCATCCGAAATACTTTTGTGCGAGATTTTGTGCATCCGCGTGTTTTACCGCCCCGACGATTATCAGCGTCGCGTTGTTCGGCACATAATACCGCTGCCAGAATTTGCGTATTTCCGGTACGCTGGTCGCCCGCAGGTGCGCGATTTTGCCGATAGGCGTCCATCGGTAGGGGTGTTCTTTGAAGATATGCGGCGCCAGTTTTTTGAAGACGTTGCCGTAAGGTTCGTTTTCGTTCATTCGAAGTTCTTCTTCGACGACTTTGCGCTCGGTGTCGAAGGCGTCCTGGTCGATTTTCAAAAAGGCCATCCGCTCCGCCTCCAGCCAAAGCGCAAGCTCAATCTGTTCAGCCGGCAGCGTCTGTTCATAAACGGTCTGGTCGAAGCTCGTATAGCCGTTTGCCCTTCCGCCTGCCTGACGTATCCGTTCAAAATGCTCCTTCGGTCCGACAATGTCGGTGCCCTTGAACATCATATGCTCGAACATATGGGCGTATCCCTGCCTGTTCGGGTCTTCGTTTTTTGAACCGACGCCGTACCAGACCTGGACCGCGACAACGGGTGAGGAGAAATCTTCGAGAGTTATGACGGTAAGGCCGTTGTCGAGAGTTTTTTGCCGGTAATCGAATCGGCCCTGTTCTTTTTCGTTTGTCGATGCCGGGACGTTCAGGGTCAGCAGCAGGACTGCGCAAATTCCGGTAAATGTGCGTACGGTCATTGTTTTTGCCTTTTTTCAGTTGGTTATGTTAAAGTTATAGCGGAATTTATTTCGGCGCGTACCGGATAACATCGACTTTTTCAAGCGTAATCAGCCCATCGCTTATCATCGGGTCGATTTTTTCCATCGCTGCGTTTATCGCATCCTCGCTGTCAACCGCCTCGATAATCACCGGCAGGTTGTCGCTTATCGCCAAAATATCGGCCGAATGCATATGGCTTTTGGCTCCGAACCCCGCTATTCCGCGAATCGCCGTAGCGCCGGCGATTTTTTCCTTTCGCAGCAGTTCGAGAATCTGTTTGTACAGAGGTTTGTGCTCGAATTTCTCGTGCTCGCTTATAAAAATCCGCATCAAAGTCTGTCTGCCCTGTAATCCTTTCATTACGCAGTTCCTCCAAACAAGATTCGTCCGAGTCCTATTCCCGTTATTGTCGCGATAAGTCCCAGTGCAACATTTGCCGCGGCGTTGGCCGCCGCCCCTGTCCAGTTGCCCTCTTCCAGCAGGCATATCGTCTCATAGCTGAACGAGGAAAAAGTCGTCATCGCGCCCAGAAAGCCGACCGTAAGAGCAAGTCTTGTCGTTTGCCCTATCCGGTCAGTCGCAAGCCCGATGTGCATAATAAGTCCCATCAGGAAGCAGCCCGCGACATTGACAATCAGCGTTCCATAGGGAAACCCGCTTCCCCAAAGTTGCGCCGCCAGTTTTCCTGTGCCCCATCGGCACAATGCCCCTGCCGCTCCGCCTATCGCCACGACAAATATCTGCGTCATCTTTGCTCCGTAAATCCGTTCCGATGTATTGCCGGATTGTACCGGCGGATTAACGTCTTGAAAAGGCCAAAAGTAAGGCTTTTATTCGAATCCTCTGTCCGTGGTTTTCTTGGTAGTTTGCTGGATATGACGTATTTGCGAGAGCAGCTTGTTTTTATTTCTGCCGGCAAGATAGCCGGCAATCGCCTTGAGGTTTTTTATGTCGTGGTACTGCAGCAGGGCAAGCTGAAGTCTTTTTTCGGCCTGGCCTTTGGGGATGTGAATGTTTTTTCCCTTTGTGCTGCGGCCTGCAACGTACATTGCCGCCGAGGTCGTCATCGGCAGGGGGATAAAGTCCTGCACCTGACGGACGCGCCAATTCCGGCTGACAAGATATTCAGTAAGTTTGAGCGTATCTTCGCAGGTGCAGCCCGGATGCGAACTGATAAAGTACGGCACAAGGTACTGCTCCCTGCCCGCCTTTGCGCCTGCCCTGGCGAATTGCTCTTCGAATTGCTCAAATAGCTCAAACGGCGGCTTTCCCATAAGCTCAAGCACATCCGGGCAGGTATGCTCCGGCGCGACTTTCAGATGTCCGCCGGTAAAGTGCGTCGCCAGAAGTTTTATGTACTGCGGGCTTGCCAGTGCCAGGTCGTGCCGGACGCCCGATGCGACGAATACGTTGATTTTTCTTTTTTGTTTCCCCTTCCATTTCAGTATTGCGTTCATAAGCTGCAGCAATTCGCAATGGTCTGCGCACAGTCGGCTGCATATAGTCGGAAACAGACAACTGGCCCTTCCGCAGGAATAGTTTTTTTCGCACCTGGCCCCGTACATATTTGCCGTCGGCCCGCCGATATCCGTTATTGTGCCTGTAAAGCCTTTTGTCCCTGCAATGGTGTCGCATTCGTCGAGGATTGACTGTATTGAGCGGGACTGTATGTTTTTGCCCTGGTGGAAATATATCGAGCAGAAATTGCATCCGCCAAAACATCCCCTGTGCGTTGTTATGCTAAACTGCACGGGCGCAGCCGCCGGTATTGGGCCGATAGATTGATACATCGGGTGCGCTTCGCGGGTAAATGGCAGGCTGTAAATCCCGTCAAGCTCTGGCCGGCTTAGCGGCAACGGCGGCGGATTGACGATTATCGCCCCCGGCCCCTGGTCCTGGATGACGGGTTTGCCGCCGGGCTGCGACTGCTTGATATATTCAAGATGCGCCTGCAGAAAAAGACCTTTGTCCGCCTCCATCTGCTCTATAGAAGGCAGTTTGACGGCGTTTGCGGGAATCGGGATA
>JBGSSG010000031.1:0-5555 GCA_041737185.1 Anaerohalosphaeraceae bacterium | reverse complement strand
ACCCCCCCAACTCAATCTCTATTCCAAATCGCGTGTGAATTCTCTTGACATCAGGCTGCTTTTGAGGTATATTATATGTGTTGCCAGTGCAATAGCGGCGTTTAACGCCTTTCGTACTGACCCGTGGACAGTGCACAAATGGCACAGGGCAACAGGGAGCGCGGCCTACAACCTATTTTCATAGTGAATTGCGCCTGCCTCCCTATTTTTTTGCGCATTTGCGGGTTTTGGGGTTATAGTACTCCGTCAACGCTATTTATGTGAAAATAGGATTGCCGTACAAGTCTTGTCATTCCCGCGAAGGCGGAAATCCAGAACTCCAGCGGCCAATAAGAACGTCTTGTATTTTCACAATGTTGATGCCGGCGTCAAATTTCATATTCTTGTATTCTCTTCCGACACCCCAGACTACTGCTTCATATAATGCCGCATTATCTTGACAACAATAAATATTGCTCCTGACCCTTCATATTCACTAAGTATCGCGTGCCCACCTCACCGAATTGGAGGCGGGACCATATCGCCCGGCCTAAGCAGTTTCAATTCTTGCAGACACATGGCGTAAACGCTGCCGGGCGGGTCAATCCATTCAGGGTCTTCCCGATGTGCAAAGTTGGCGGAATAACAGAGCCACAATGTCAAGCCATCGGCGCTGATGAACTTCGACGGGATGTTGACGAAGTATCCTTCTTTGCCGAACTCTTTCCAGTATGTGACCAGCTTCCACGGGCCAGTCATGCTCACAGACTCGAGAATGTAGGTGTCGTAGGCCTCTATCGTGTTGCCGCCGTCGGTGATGCACATCAGGTAACGCTTCAACGGTGCATTGTAGGTCATGGTAACACAGCCCATATGGTTGTTCCATTCGGCAATCGGTTTGGCGTCGGTGAGGCAGCGGCCCCACTGGTCGTCGCCGACATAGAACTCGTATAGCGAGGAGTCGTTGATCGCGGCCGGCGTGGGCGTAACCCGACAGAGGTAAATCTGATCGCCGGTAATCCAACTGAGATTGGCTTTACGCTCTTTCTCATCCGGTTCGAGTGAGCCGTGTGCAACGAGATACGCTTTGCCGTCGGGCGAGTGCTCCATATTCTTGCCAAAGTCCACAAAATGCGGCGAACCGAACTTGACCGGGCCTTTGAATTTTTCCGGCTCCGGGAACAGCGCCTTGCCGGGTTCGCACGACAGCGGCGAGAGCATCCATGTTTTTCCGTTGTCAGTCGAGACATGAAATCCGGCGCAAGGCCCCATTATCGGCCAGTTCAGGCCGTAGGGAGCATCCGCCAATCCGTAGGTACCGATGTACCAGACGCCATTGTGGTGTAAACTGCCGCATGGGTATCGGCCCCCATAGGGCGCGGGGTTGCCGGAAATCGTGTTCGGCTCAATAATCTTCAACGTCAACGGGTCGTCACCCTCGATAATGGCGCAACCGACGACGGCGGACGATCCACCGGACAAAGCTCTCACCTTGTCCACGTTACCATCGGTAAATGGCGAGTACAGCCGTCCATCAGCACTCCAGGACGGGTACCATGTGTCGGCGCTCGTGTACTCGGTGTGCCGCCCGGTAAATCCGATATCAACTATGGTGTCGGACTTCGGGAACGGACAATCGGCGGGGGGTTGTCCCGGCCAGACTTTGTACCCAGGCGAATCCGCAGCGGATACGATCGCAGCGAAGGCCGTAATCGCTGTCATCAAAATTATCTGATATTTCCCACTTAACTCTTTGCTGAACATTATTCTACCCTTTCGATTCTGATAATTTTACCAAATTCAACTTTCGACTATCAAGATGTGCTTGGCGATCACAAATAGTCCAGCAATTCAAGGGGACTGTAAACTATTATTTTCGCCCCGGCCTGCCGTTCCAATTTAACTCCATATTAGCGGAAAATGGCTTAACTGGCAACAATTCGCCCCCATTTTTATCGCTTCAGTTTTAGCATTAACCGCTGAACATTAAACATTATTCATCCCCCTTCAGTCATAAATCGTCAACCCCCCGGCCTTTGACCATAGCCTGTCCGAAGCCTCCAATAAATCCCGTAAATCCCGTCTAAATATCTCTGTGTTCTTTGCGCCGTCGAATCGACGAACTAACCTTGAGGGCAGCCCCCCTCCCTAAGAGATTGTTTGACAAACCCCAGTAATGTGGTACAATTGATGCAGCACAAGAGGTTAGAAAATCTTTAGACCGCAGAGGAAGACAACTAATCTTTGCAGCTTTTTTGTTTGGCGCTCTGCCTATAGGAGTAACAATGGTAAAAACGCTAAAAATTTCTGCTGAGGGCAGAAAATGCAGGTTTCCGCACTGCAAGTGTATCTTGAGTATCTATAACCACGACACTTACTGTCGCGTACATCAGGAGCGGGTGGCTCATGAGCAAAAACCTGAGATTTTAGTTCATCCTGACGCATAAACCGAATAATACAGATACTATTACTACAGCGCAAGTTGCGATTTTACCGGTAGTTAAACATCTTGCCGTATAAGCGGATACGACAGGTTTATCGAATATCAAAATGCAAAAATCAAAATGACAGTGTAAAAATCAAAAATAACAGTTCCTGACCGCCGCCGTCTGCCCGGCAGTCGAGGCCGGGTAGCAGGGGTATGGACGAAAGACCTGTTTTTGAATTTTGATATGTCATTTTGCATTTTGATTTTTAATTTTTGATTCTTGTTCGCCTCCGGCGAATTTAATAACTCAAACGGACCGTCGGTCAGTTTGAGTTACTTAACTGATGCAGACCTCTTCTGTTTTGACCATCTCTTCTTTTTTGTTTCGGCCGCGCGCTTTAATAGTTCGTTCCGGCGCCGGAAGTCTCTGGGCGTCTATGCTGGCCAGATGAACCGCTTCCGTCGCATCCTCTGCGTAAATATCTGCGCCTATCTCTTCCCACAGTCCTTCGGCCCTGCCGAATACGCCGCCGGAGAGCATTATCCGCATTTCAGGAAATGCGTTAACCGTCCTTATCGAATCAATCAATTGACGCACTCTCGGCGCATCCTTGCCGTCCAGTCCGTACAGAAGAAGGATATCGGGGCGCCAGTTGTGGACAAACGCCAGCACATCATCATTGTCAACGGAGCCTCCTACAAATCGAGTCTCCCAGCCGTCGCTTTCGAAAAAGTCCGTGAGCATCTGCCCGCCAAGTTCAGCCTTTTCGTTCGATGCGGTACAGACCAGAATCTTCTTTGACCTGTCGGCACGTCTGGGCAGCTTGTTCTGAAGCTGATTGACTATAGTTCTGTTTATCCTTGAGGCAAAGGCCTCCTGCGCCGAATTTATCCTGTCTTGTCGATACAAACCGTCAATCTCAACCATTGTTGGCCAGATTATATCCATATACACACGATTTGCCGGGATGCCGCTTTGGAGAACATCCTCAATTATCCCACGACAGTTGGTCCGGTTGCCGCTCAGTAAAGATTCTAAATACTTCTCAAGAACATTTTCCTTTAATAACATAGATTCCTCGCCAGGTTTAAGAGTTTTGTTTTTTTGTCTGGTTTTTCAGTTATCCATAGCCACTTACTAAAAATGTTAATATGGGCAATATGGCGAATACAAACAGACTATCGGAGGGTGTCTGAAAAAAACTTTAGTTAAAATAGGCAGCTTGGGCAATAGAGCGCGCAGTCGTGATATGCAAGAAAAATCATGCCTAACTGCTTTTGAAAAAAGGACTTATAATTAAAAAGAAAGTCCGAAAGGACCGATAATAGAATATCTTGCCTATTTTAACATAACCAAAATTTTTTTCTAAAAACTTCAAACTGAGTTTTTATTCTTCAAAATTTATAAACCATAATGTAAACGACCGATACGCAGGGTATGAAAGCGTAAAACAGAATGGAGTAAAGCTAATGATACAGGCGTTATGGGGGAAATCTTACAGTAACCTGATTAACCTTGGCCGGTTTTCACGTTTCACGGCCTCTGCTTTCAATTCCATCGCCATTACGCTGGTAAAGCCGAAAAGTTACCCGCTTGTTTTTGTGCAAATGAACGCAATAGGCGTAAAAAGCGTCCCGGTCATTATGGCTACAGGAGCCTTTGTCGGAATGATTCTGGCCATACAGGCCTACGGACAACTGGCTGCTATGGGCCTGGAAGAACGTCTCGGCGTCCTTATAAACATTGCCGTCGTAAAAGAGCTTGGGCCGGTACTGGCCGCTGTTATGCTTGCCGGAAGAGTTGGTGGGGCCCTGACCGCCGAGCTTGGCACAATGAACGTTACCGAGCAGATAGCAGCCGTCGAGAGTATGGGCACAGACCCCGTACGGTACCTTGTAGCCCCGCGCGTTCTTGCCTGCCTTCTGCTGACGCCTTTGCTGATAATCTACGCCGACCTGCTCGGCATCATCGGCGGATATTGCGTGAGCGTCCTGCAGTTGAAAATAAACAGCGGAGCGTACTGGAACTACAGCGCAGCAGGCGTGGAGATGTGGGATATTGCCACCGGCATCATAAAGGGACTGTTCTTCGGCGGCGCTATAGCGGTAATAAGCTGCTATAAGGGTTTTACCTGCAAAGAAGGCGCTCACGGCGTCGGACAGGCCTGCACCGAGGCATTCGTCGGTTGCTTTATCTCTATACTTGCGTTAAACTATGTCTTTGCCGTTACCCTTAGTGCAATTTACAAAACCTTCTGGCCATTAAAGCCGCTTATCTGAAAAATGATTCGAACTGAAATTAATCCCGGCGACGGACTGCTCGTTGTCAAAAACCTGACCAAACAATTCGGCGAGAAAGTCGTTCTCGACAACATCTCCCTTGCCATTGAACGCGGGAAGACAACCGTCGTAATAGGCCCCAGCGGCTGCGGAAAAACGGTCTTTATGAAACACCTGATTGTCCTCGACAGGCCGACCGAAGGACAGGTCTTCTTCGGGGGCAGACGAGTTGACAATCTAAGCAGCTATGAGCTGGCCGATATCCGGACGCACTTCGGATTCTGTTTTCAGATGAGCGCGCTTTTTGACAGCCTTACCGTCTATGAGAACATTGTCTTTCCCATCCGGCAGCACCGGATAATCGACGACCCGAAGGCCCTTGATGAGCTGGTCAAGAACAGACTTGCCCTGGTGGGTATGGACGGCTACCAGAACCAGATGCCGGCCAGTCTTTCCGGCGGCCAGAAAAAACGCGTGGCGCTGGCAAGGGCCATAGCGCTTAACCCGGAGGTGGTACTATACGACGAGCCGACGACGGGACTCGACCCCATCACTTCCGACATCATAAATGAGCTTATTATCAAGCTCCAGCGCGAGCTTGAGATTACAAGCGTGGCCGTTACGCACGATATGAAAAGCGCGTATAAAATCGCCGACCGTATCGTAATGCTGCACCACGGACGCATCATCGCCGACGGCAACGCCGACCACGTCCGAAACCATCCGGGCGATATCGTCCAGCAGTTCATACAGGGCAGGGTAAGCGAGGCCGACCTGGCCGCCCTGCGACTTGGGGGAACAAAATTCCCTACCCAATTTATGCCCGAAGATTTCAAATAATCCCACACCAGTTCTCCTGCTCTACTGC
>JBGSSG010000026.1:0-5774 GCA_041737185.1 Anaerohalosphaeraceae bacterium | reverse complement strand
GGATTTTTGCGTAAGAAAAAAAACGACCGGCAATTCAGATTTTTTTCTCTGGCTGTTCAACGGCGTTTATTTTCTGCGCGGAACTGGCGGGGGGTTATTCCAGCAACCTGCTTGAAAGTGCGGGTAAAATAGCTTTGGTTGTTATAGCCGACCTCAAAACAGATGCGTGTGCAGTTCATATCGGTGGTCAAAAGCATTCGCTTGGCGTGGTTTATCCGGACATTTGTCAGATAATCAATCAGTGTGATGCCCATTTGTTCCCTGAAAAGATGGGCCAGCCGGGAAATGCTCAGATGTGCGGCGCGAGCGATATCGGCAAGCGTAATCGGGCGGTCAAAATTGCAGTCCATATATTCGATGGCCGGGCGAAGCTGGGACATTTTCCGGGCGTCCTGACAGCTATAGACGCTTTCGATAAAGTCGTCCAGCGCCCTGCTTATCCAGGCGCAGAGGTCTTCCTGCGTATTGATATTGAGTGCGTTGTTAATATAGTCGAGGTTTTTATTCAGGAGTATATTAATATCGACGCCGCCCTGGGCGGCGGCCCTGCTTAAAACGCTGAGCAGTTCGACCATTCTTGCCTTGAGCAGATTCATATCGCCGGGGTTATGAAACAGAATTTTGCCGAGCAGGGAGTTGAGAATTTCTTTTGCTCCGGTTCTGTCTCCGAGTTTAACCTTGGCGATTAATTCTCTCTCGGTCTGGTAAGGATAAGGCTCATCTGAATCGAGCGTTTTGCTTTCCTGTATAATCTGGCTTATGCTTGACTGCTGCAAAGTTCGCTGTCTTCGCCACTGGATAACGCGCGGGTCCAGACTGGCGGTTTCGTACAACAGTACGTAGAGGAATTCGGCCGCCTCGTGAATTTTTCGAGCCGATATGACGGGCAGGTCCTCAACGCCTTCCGTGAGCCTGTTGCAGGGCAGGCGAAGGCCTCGAAGTCGTTTGAAGACGTCAAAGAAGAAAAGCTCATCCGGTTTATCCCAGAGACATTTACCGAAAAAGAGACCGCCGAGAGGTATTTGGCCGTCCATTATCGGTATGCAGACCAGAACTATACCGGCGTGGCAGATTGAAATATAGGGCTGGCCTGTTTCGATGGCGAGGTTAAGACTTCGCAGACGGTCCTGTCTGCACCTTGCGGCGCCGGTACGGGAGGAGCGAACCAATCGACAAAAATAGGGATGGCAATCCTCCCGGCAGCGGCTTATTACTTCTTTCCCGTCCAGGCCTGTGGTTTCAAGAGGCAGATGGAAATGGCTCGCAAATGAGGACTGAATCTTCTGGAACTGGTCTTTGGTTAATATATCCCGGATTTCATATTCAGCGACAGCCTTCTTTTTCATACATTCGCCCGAATTAAGCAATTTAGTGTTATTGCATTTTCAGCAAGATTGTATTATAGCTTTTTCACAATAACCGGACAAGAAAAAACAGAGCCGACCATTCACAATGGCCGGCCCTGTCCCAAAATAAAGAAGGTGTGATTTATCGGTTTTCGACTACAGGCGCTACCGTCATAGACTTGTCGTATTTCATTATATAGCTGTAAGTTATTACCTGAGCGCCAGTTGCGAAGCTTTCAGGCTTAAGCTCCAGGTCCCATCGCAGAATGCCCTTAGGCCTTTCGGTCCGCAGATATTCCGGGTCCTCGCTTAGCGGATGCGAAACATCCTTTAACTCAATTGAGAGCGACGGATTTTCCGTCCAGGGTATCCGCTCAAAAAGTCTCAGCTTCACAGGTTCTTTTTTGTAATTACTGATTGCAATCCGATAGTGCTGCTGGTTTTGCCTGCTGCCCAGAAGCGTATCGGTCTTTTTGTCCGTGAAATCGCGGACTACCTGAATCTGCGAGTCAATGCCGAAACCTGCGGTAAATGTTTGTCCGCTCGTTACCAGCTTTATGTCGCCTTTGCCGACAAACTGGCCGTCACGGAACATCGAGGCCGGGCCGGGAAGAAGAATCGTCTCGCTGGTATTGGTCATTTGGCCCTGCAGATAGACATAATCTGTCAGCAGCGGGCTGGCCGCGAACACAAACTGAGCCGGGCAGCCGAATGAGGCGATGTTCACCATTTGCTGGTCAGACCGGCTCGGAAGCGTGAGTTTGCCCTTTAATGAGTACAATACGCTGATGCCCTCGGCGCGAACAATGGCCGCAGCCTTTTCCTTAAGTTCGCCGAGCATCCTGCGGTCGGCCTCAAGTTCAATCATCTGATTGCCTATGGCAATTTGATTCAGTTCCCTCTGGGCCTTGACGCCTTTGGCAATATTTTCTTTACGGTTCTGCAGAAGCGAGTCAAAGCTGCCCGACTGGTCAACAAAGCCCAGGCCTGACTTATCTTCCATTGACATTTCGACGGCCTGCTGCATCCCACCCTGAACCATTCTCTGAACGCCTGACGAGAGGGTTACCTGCATCGGCACAAGCTCGGCCGGGCTTGCGACCATAGAAGGCTGGGCGGTGCTAAGAGCAAGGGCGATGTTGTTCCAGTCCTCGCCGCTGGACTGCTGGACGACAGCGTTATACTCAACAGAGGCCTTGTCTTCTTTCGGCAGGGCCTTTAGGTTGTACTGTGGGGACCAGTTGGCACCGTTGACGAGGTAACTTAGTAACACACGGACGGCTTTCTTGTCCGGCTTGTTCAGATAGACAAGGGCCTGTCGCTGGGCCTTCTGTTGGCCTTTTTTAAGCTCTTCGAGTTCTTTTACCGCTTTTTCTTTTTGTTTTTCGAGGTCGAGTTTTGCGTTTTCAATGGACATTATTTCCTTATGCTGCTCTTTGCTTTTGTTTTCGAGGTACGTGGTTAACTCGACGATTTTTTCCGGCTGGAGCAGACCTCGGTTCAGGTCGGCGTTGGCTGCGTCTATATTGAGCTTCCACTGTTCGCGGAACCGGTCGATGCGGTCAATGGCGTTATCATGGTCGCGGGTAAGCTGTATCATATCCCGCTCCATTTGATAAATCTTTTCTTCAAGTTCTTTAACCTCTTTGCGGTTGTCCTGCTCGATGACCTTTTCGCGGTAGCGGACGCTGAGGACGGAAACGGATGCGTCAGACTGTGCATAAAGGCTTTCCGGTATGATGCGTTCGGGCAGGTCTTCGATGAGCAACTCAATATCGCCGGCGCCTTCGACATTAAGGCTTCTTGTTACAAGGGCCTGGCCCCGATAGACGATTACGTCGGTAACAGGCCCGTTGACAGGCACAGGTTCTGCGACTGCAAAGCCTGCAAGGCAAACAAGGAAGATAAAAATTTGCGTTCTCATTTTTGCGCTCCTAAAAGAAGGTTGATATCTTATCTAAAGTACAGTTCGCCATTTTTATTTCAGACTTTTCAATTTCAACTTTACCGCTGCGATTTTCGCATTGTCTGTTCTTCCACCATTCCCTTGCGGTTTTGGTTCCATTCTTTTTCATCCAGTTGCTCGGCCTGGCCGGCGTTCCTGGCGGCGTAACTGTCCAGCTTTGGACAATCGTAATCTTTCGCGGCGGTTTGCAGATAAAGAGCGTTCTCGTCCAATTTCTGACGGGCTTCGTCAATCCGGCCCTCATCGCGCAGTTTCATTGCCATCTCGTTTCGTTCCACGGCCAGCAATTCCACCACATCGGCCATTACGCGTTTGTTGATGCGAGATTCTACGGTTGTCTTAGAGGAGCTGGTTTTGGCGGCGGCGACGGCGGAGGTTCTGCCGTCCGACCGGGTCAGCAGATTGTTGTAGCAGACGATAACCTCGGCCACGTCCTTCATATCATTGCTGTTTTTCCTTGAAGCAGCCTCCAATTCAATCACGATGTATTTTTCATGATTGCCGTAGATGTGATTTAAGCTCAACAGGATTTTCCGGCCGTCAATTTTGCCGTCGCGTCCCAGAATCCGCACGGGGCGGATATCGTCCGGACAGGTGATTTCAATCCTGACATCCTGTGCTACAACGGAAAGCGTTCGGGAAAATTCTTTGTCGAAAATCTCCGCCAAGTCGCAGGACTTTTCCGCAAAGTAATGTCCGCCATCGCTGCAAAAGGCCAGCTTGCTCATCAGGTCTTCATTGTAACCAAGGCCCAAACCAATGGTGGTAACCGACACTCCTTCTTTAGCCAGGCGTCCGCCAAGCCTGCCCAACTCATCCGGGCTGGATGGGCCGACATTGGCCAGACCGTCGCTGATTAAGACGATACGATTGACCCGCTCTTTGGCAAGAAATTTGTGTACTTCATCAGCCCCTTTCTGCATGCCCGCATAGAGAGCCGTATTCCCGTCCGCCTGTAATCGGCGGATTTCTTCCCGAACCGCCTGTTTGTCGGTCAGCTTAGTCGCCGGAAGCAGTACCTGCACATTGTGATTATAGGCCACAATCGACAAAATATCGTCGTGGCTGAGCCTCTCCACCGCCAGCATCGCCGCCTCTTTGGCCTTTTCCATCTTGCCGTCCGAGGACATTGAGCCGGACTTGTCAATCACAATCGCTGCGTTGACCGGCACGTGCCGGGTCAATCCTTCCCCCGGACATCCTGTCAGCCCGATTCGCAGATAAATCGTCTGTTTCGTATCGGCCAATAAAACCGGCTTGTCCACCTCTACGGACAACTTGATGCTTTGCATTTCCTTTGCCCGGAGACTCGCAGTGATTAAAACGAGCATTACACCCACTGAAATGTACCTTGCAATTTTCATAAACATCTCCTTTCAAAAAGTGTGGTTTTTTATTTTCCGCACTAAAGTATATGCGCAACCCGGCAAAAATGGTCGTAAAAGGTCTGTAAAAAGCCCTTCCGCTGTTGTTGCGCATAATTTACAATTGTCAAAGCTGAAAATAGTATATAATCTAAGTAAGCTTTTAACGGGCTGTCAGGGAGAAATTCTATGCCGCAAAAACAGACAATACTGGTTGTTGAAGACGAGCCGAAGATACGGACCGGGCTGGATGATTTTCTTGTCTATCAGGGATTTTCGGTTGTCTGCGCCGAAGACGGATTGGAAGCCGAGCGGATAGTCGGACAAAAAAGATTCGATTTGATTGTGCTGGACCTGATGCTTCCGCATATCAGCGGCGAGCAGTTGTGCCGCACCTGGCGCCGGCAGGGCCTGATTACACCGATTATTATGCTCACCGCAAAGGGACAGGAACAGGAAAAAATCGCCGGACTTGAACTTGGAGCCGATGATTATATAACCAAACCGTTCTCGCTTGAGGAGCTTTTGGCGCGGATAAAAGCGGTTCTTCGCCGGACAGACCCGTCTCGATCCGTGGGCAGCAGATTTTCATTCGGGCCGTTTACGGTTGACGTTTCAGGGCTGAAATTAGTCAAAAACAAAAAAGAATTAGTGTTAACGCCGAAGCAGGCGCAGATGATACAGCTTTTCGCGGCAAATCCGAACAGGGTCATCAGCAGAGAGGAACTTTATGAAACCGTCTGGCGCGAGCCGATGGGGGGCATTGAAACCAGAACCGTGGATATGCACATTGTCCGTCTTCGCGAGCTGCTGGCCGAAGCGGGGGCAGGCGGGGAGATGATTCACACCGTTCGCGGCGCGGGCTATCAGTTTATCCCTTGAACCAGTCAGGGTCAAATATGTACAAACGGTTTTTTCTTATTTGTGTAATACTGAGTGCGGCGATTGCGGCCCTTGCGGTTCTTGGTCTAAGCGCGCTCCGCGTGCAGGACCAGGGTCTGCGTGCGGAAAGAGAGGCGCAGTTTGTCGCGGTGGCGGAACAGATTCGTCTCGATGTAAAGCGTAAGCTTGACGCGTTTATCAAGGCAGAACAGAACC
>JBGSSG010000024.1:0-2343 GCA_041737185.1 Anaerohalosphaeraceae bacterium | reverse complement strand
CTGGTGCGGTATGAACATCGCTACATCGTCGATGGACAGGTCGCATTTTTCCAGACACTCGTTGACTAATTCGACTATCCTGCGAACGGCCACGTGATAGACTTCCTTGCCGTTGATGCTCATATACACCATTCGCGGGTCGGGCAGCGGTTTGCCGACGGGATACCTTGAGCCGTATGCCTTGCAGTTAAGGCTTGTCCAGCCCGAACCGTCTGAAAACGCGGTGCTGTACATTATGCCCATCGATTTCCCAACGCCCGTTTTTATGACGACCGCGCCGGCCCCGTCTCCGAACAGAATACAGCTCGCCCGGTCCTGGTAATCCGTTATTTTGCTCAGCGTCTCGGCGCCGATGACAAGTGCGGACTTGTATCGGCCTGTACCGACAAACTGCTGAGCAATGGACAGCCCATACACAAAACCGCTGCACGCCGCGGACAAATCGAACGCCCACGCGTTGACCGCGCCCAATGCGTGCTGAACAAAGCACGCCGTCGATGGAAAAACCATTTCCGGCGTAATCGTACCCACAATAATCATATCCAGGTCGCAAGGCTGCATATTGGCGTCGGCAAGCGCCCGCCTTGCCGCCTCGACCGCCAGCGTAGCGGTAGTCTCCCCCTCGCCTGCTATGTGACGCTGCTTAATGCCGGTCCGGGTGGTGATCCATTCGTCAGATGTATCGACGATTTTTGCGAGATCCTCGTTAGTGAGGATTTTTTCGGGAACGAAAGAACCCGTCCCTGCGACAATAGCGCCCATGGGCCTTGTAAGCTGCGTTGTTGGATTATTGACCATTGACATCCACCGAATATCCGGCCAGCGCCTGGACAATCTGGTCGTTGATCTTTTTAAGATAGAATTTTTTGCTGGCTTTTATTGCGTTTTTTATGGTCCGAGCCTTGCTGGAACCATGACAGATTATGGAAGTGCCGTTCACGCCAAGCAGCAAAGCTCCGCCGTATTCGTGATAGTCGTATTTCTTGTAAATGCTCTTCACTATCGACTTGAACCACAGCGCAAGCAGCTTGTTGCGCTCCAGAAGCTCCTGCCGGATGGCTTTGAATATCATCGACGACATCCCTTCGACAAGTTTAAGCATAACATTCCCCACAAAACCCTCGCAGATTACCACGTCGCATTTCCCTTCGAACACATCTCTGCCTTCGAGGTTCCCTATAAAATTTATCCGCTGGTCTTCACGAAGCAGTGTGTGCGTCTTTTTCACCAGTTCGTTGCCTTTGGCGTCCTCCTCCCCGATATTCATCAGACCGACGCGAGGGTTTTGTATCCCGAACATCTGCGTCGAATAAATGCCGGACATTATTGCGTACTGGTAAAGGTGCGCGGGTTTGCAGACAATGTTTGCCCCAACGTCGCAAATGGTAACAGGGCCGCTGTATGTCGGCAGCACAACCGCTATCCCGGGACGCAGAACACCGGGCAGGTTTCGCATACGAATCTGGCAGGCCGCCACGCAGGCGCCTGTGTTCCCCGCCGAAATAACCGCGTCAACCTGACGGTGGGACGCGGCATGGGCCATTACCGCTATAGAGCTTTTCGGCTTTCTCCTTAAAGTCTCGACAGGCGATTCGTCCATCCCGATTACATCCGGGGCATGAAATATCCGAACCTGACCGATATCGGCCTTTAGCTGCAAAAGATGAGCGCGAATAATCCGCTCGTCTCCGATAAGGATCAGTTCGTCGTCCGTGTCAAGGAGATCTCCGGCCTGCAATACCCCGGCAATAATCTCGGCCGGTGCGTAATCGCCTCCCATAGCATCGATCGCGATGCGCATGATTAACTTTCCGACTCCTGGCTTAGCTTGAGGGTTATTTTCGGATTGACATAGCCGCATTTGGAACAGGCACAATGAGGCATCTTCGCGCTGCCGCATTTCTCGCACGGAGAACAGTGCGCCGGACAAAGTGCGTTGTGGCTCCTTCGCGACCGGGTTCGCGACTTGCTCATCTTTTTTGTTGGAAGCATAAACACTCCATAACAGAGACAATTCTTGACATTTTACGGATGCTCACGGCAAATCCGTACACGGAACAGTCCTCTACTCCGGCCGCCAATACTGATATAACAGACCAGCGCGGTACAGTAAAGAGAAATATCAAAGGGCTTCCTGATAACCAAAAACCGCTTTTTTGTCAAGGCCTTTTTACCAATCGAAAAATCTTATTTGAGCCTGTTTTGAGGTTGCATTTTTAATGCAAATTGATTAGTTTAAGGCGCTAATGTGCCCGAAAGTATCTTGCCTTATGTGATTTTGAACCTTAAAATAGGGCGCAGACGACAATAAACAGGATATAGAATATGGCGCGTATGTCTAAT
>JBGSSG010000387.1:0-2268 GCA_041737185.1 Anaerohalosphaeraceae bacterium | reverse complement strand
GACAAAGCGGCGGAACTGGGGGCCGATTCGCTTCAGGCGGCAATGGAAAAAACAGAAACATGGCGAAGGGGCGGCGATTTTGACAAAGCCGGCAGGGAACTGAAGCGATTCGCAAATTATCAGGACGTCAGCGCCGAATTTCATTATCAGACAGGCAGACTTTATGATGCGCAGGGCCGGTATGCAGAGGCGGTGGAGAATTACCAGACAGCCGTGAATCTTGACCCTGAGCATGTTTCCGCGATGTTTCAGCTTGCCTATTCGTGCGACTTGCGAGGCGATGAGGACCTTGCGGTAGAGTATTACAGACAAATCACAAAAACTGCGACTGCGCATATCAGCGCGCTGCTGAATCTGGCTGTTCTGTATGAGGACCGGCGGGAATACGACAAGGCGAAAGTCTGCGTAGATACGGTGCTGCGGTCGCACCCGAATCACGACAAGGCGGGACTTTTCCGCAAAGACATCGGAAGCGCACAGGTGATGGTAATCGATGAGGAGAGAGAAGAACGTCTTGACAGGCAGAACAAAATTCTCGAGATTCCGCTTTCTGATTTTGAGTTGTCGGTTCGCAGCCGCAATTGTCTGAAAAAGATGAATCTTTTAACATTGGGAAGTTTGCTTCGAACGACGGAGGCGGAGCTTTTGTCGTATAAGAACTTCGGCGAAACATCCCTGACGGAGATAAAAAAGGTTCTTGATATGAAGGGGCTTCGCCTGGGGATGGCGATAGAGGAAAAGTCCTCTGAAATCGATAGCGTCTCCGAATTGATGGGCAAGGTCAATCAGGAGATTTCTTCCAAGCCGGTGGGGGACCTTGAGTTGTCGGTGCGTGCCAGGCGCGCCCTTGAGCGGCTTGGAGTAAAAACGCTGTTTGAGCTTATAAACAAAACCGAGGCCGAACTGCTCGGGTGCAAAAATTTCGGCGTTACGAGTCTTAATGAAATCAAAGAGCGTCTGAGCAGCTACGGATTAGCTCTGAGAACCCTGGAATAGAAGGTTTTGTCAATCGTGTTCTGCAAAGCCGCGGCAAGGATAGTAAAGTTATGCGCGAAGCTTCGCAGGCGCACAGGGTTGCTTTGCGGTATATGCGTCCCGGCTTTTATCTGCACGATGGCTGTGTGTTTTCAAGTCGGATGCCCCAGGCGAGAACCAATCAGGCCCACCTACGGGATGGACCGCCCGCCTGACGAATGGATAAGAGTTCTGCTCTTTGACAAGCTAAGAGAATTCGAAATCGCGGCTCCTGACGGATTGACGGTCTCGTCCGTTTCTGGGGAAACACGGGCACATTTCGGAGACAGCAGCGGCAAAGTGAGCATCCGGGCGGTCAATGGATGTATTCTGGCCGGTCCGCATCAGTTCGAGCAGGAAGTTCTGATTTGTCCCGACCCGCCTTTTTATTTCAGTCTGGACGGAAAAGTTTATCGCGGCAATCTGCGTTTAATGTTAAATCCGGCGGACTGTACGCTGCAGGCTGTCAATCTTGTCCCGATAGAATCATATCTGCTCGGCGTCGTGGGCGCGGAGATGCCCAGCTACTGGGAACCGCAGGCCCTGAAGGCCCAGGCGGTAGCTGCCAGAACGTATGCCCTGTCTATGAAACTCCGTTTTGGGCAATACCGCCGATGGGACGTGAATCGGAGCGAGGCGTATCAGGTATATGAAGGGATGTCCGCTGAGACCGCGACTGTAAGAGGCTCTGTTGAAGAAACGGCAGGCAAAGTACTGGCGATAATGGGAAGCGACCGGAGATGGGAGCTTTTTCCAAGTTTCTACAGTTCGGTCTGCGGAGGCCATACCGAAAACAGCTTTGCGGTTTTTGGGAACCGGTTTTTGCCTTTGTGCGGAGTTTCTTGTCCATACTGCCAGCCGATAGCAAAAGGCGGAATCTGGGACTGGGGTCCGGAGACGTACAGTCTTGAGCAGATTAGCCGGAAACTTCTGGAGCGTTACCCGTCGCTTGAACAATTAGAGGGGATTACCGGCGTGGAAACGGTCCGATTCGGAGCGATTGGACGTATAACCGGCGTTAAAATATACGGCAAAAACGGCAAAACGGACTTTCTGCGAGGCGAAGACTTCCGGCTTGCGATGGATTCGAGCGGGCGCAGACTAAAGAGCGCTATTTTTCAAATCCGCCAAAACGGCCAGTCGTATGATTTCTTCGAGGGTCGCGGTTTCGGGCATGGAGTTGGAATGTGCCAGACCGGGGCCGAATATCTCGCACGTCAGGGATGGGACTACCGAAAAATTTTAAGCTATTAC
>JBGSSG010000383.1:0-2621 GCA_041737185.1 Anaerohalosphaeraceae bacterium | reverse complement strand
GGGCGGTTAAGCTCCTTCAGGGCCGAATAGAGCGTTGTGGTTTTACCGCTTCCTGTAGGTCCCGTAACAAGGAAGATGCCTGTCGGTCTTTTGATGATTTTGCTGAACCGCCCATAGTCGTCGGCTTCAAAGCCAATGGCCTGTATGCCGATGTTAACCGATTCGGGGCGCAGAATTCGCAGTACGGTGCTTTCGCCGTGGTATCCGGGCAGGCAGGAGACGCGGAAGTCGATATCCTGACTGTCGATGTTTCTTTTGATGCGTCCGTCCTGAGGCAGACGTCTTTCGCCTATGTCCATACCGGACAGGATTTTGGTACGGGCAACCAGAGGAGCCTGCATATTTTTGGGGATGTTGTCTCGTTCGACGCATACGCCGTCGATACGGTACCGCACACGGACACGGTCGGCCATTGGTTCTACGTGAATATCGCTGGCTCGCATACGAACGGCTTCGTCGATAATGAGGTTCACAAGTTTGATGATTGGGCCTTCGTCCTCATCATCGGAGGCCTGTGCCTTTCGTACTTCAGCCTCTATCGTGTGCCCTGCGGCGGCAAGCTCGGCGGCGGTCGTATCGATACTGCTTCGCACCTCGTCCATTTTCCCGCTGATGTAGGTATCAATCTTGGTGGGGCTGGCCAGACAGCAATCAAGCTCGGCGTTGAGCCGAAAACGCAGCAAATCGAGCAGGTCGAGGTCCATCGGGTCTTTGATAATCAGTCGGAGACGGCCGTTTTCCTTGCCGAGCGGAAGGATGCGGTGTTTTTTAATAAGTTCCTCCGGCACAAGCTGTTTGGCGTTTGGGGGTATTTCGACCTGGTCGAGGTCGATATACTGCATATCGAATTGTTTGGCGATGGCCTCGGTAATCTGGTCCTCATTAGCCAGTCCCATCGAGATGAGTGTTTCGCCCAGCCTTTTGTTAGACTCTTTGGACTTTCTAAGTGCGAGGATGAGGTTTTCCTTGCTTACCCATCCTTTTCGATAAAGGATTTCGCCCAAATGTCTCTGTTTTTTCACCATAAAACCATTCCGGCCCCAAAACCGCAATTATTACAATCCGGATTGTACCATACCAGCCGGTCCCCGTCAAACCCCGAGTTGAATTCGCAGCAAATTCAGGGCAGACATTGCGGCCCGCACCCGGACAGTGTTTCTGTCTGCCGGTGGAAAACGGTACTCCTGAACCTCTTGCTTTCCCCTGACGACAGAGGCGATACAGACCAGCCCGACGGGTTTTTCGCTTGTGCCTCCGCCTGGCCCTGCGATTCCGGTGATTGCAAGGGATGCGTCGGCTCCGGTTTTCCGGCAGGCGCCCTGTGCCATAGCCGCCGCTACCGGTGCGCTTACGGCGCCGTGTTTGATTATCAGTTCTTCCGGCACGTCAAGTTGAGCGGTTTTAGCTCGATTGCCGTATGTAACCCAGCCGGCCAGAAAATAGTCGCTTGCGCCCGGTACATCTGTAATCATTTCGGCCAGAAGGCCGCCGGTGCAGGATTCAGCGACCGCGAGAGTCATTTTCCGGCTGCGAAGAAGCTGGCCTGTCACCTCGGCCATTGTCTGCTCATCCTGACCATAGACCAGATTTCCGAGAATGCCGCACAGGCGGTTTTTTTCATCCCGAATCATCATCAGGCCCTTTTCGGCTGTCGCGGCACAAGCCACGATTTCGAGGCTGATATCGCCTGAATGAACGGTACAGTTAATAAGCGGGTTTCGGCCTCTTTGCATAGAGTCGCCCAGAAGTTCAGCGATACGTGATTCGCCTGCGCCAAAACACATGAGCCTGCCGCTGACAATCATATTTTCACCGGCAAAGAAGCGGAGTTTTGGCCGGACATAGAGGCTGAACATTTTCTTCATCTCCGACGGCACGCCCGGCAGAGAGAAAATATGATTGTTTTGCGTTTGGATTTCGATGCCCGGTGCAGTGCCGAGTTCGTTGTCAAGAGCAGAGGCATTTTCGGGAAGATATGCCTGGGTTCGGTTGATTTGAGGCATTGCAATGCGTCGCGAGGCAAAAAAAGTTTCTATCCGGCGCATAAGCTCCGGTTTGAATTGCAGCCTGACATTGAGGTATTTGGCGATACCCTGCCTTGTAAGGTCATCATCGGTAGGGCCAAGGCCGCCGGTTACGATAATAATCTTTGCAAACCGGCAGACCTGTTCGAGTGCGCCGGCAATTTCATCAGGCTCATCGGGAACCGCCCATACACCACGGACATCAATCCCAAGTTCGCGCAACTGCCCGCAAATCCAGGCTGCGTTGGTATCTGCTGTTCTGCCGTTGAGCAATTCGTTGCCGATACTTATGATGGCTGCGTTTGACATTTTAAACCTTAATCAGGGCCTTGACAACGCCGTCCTTGTAGCCGGATACCATATCGAAGGCCTGGCCGGCCTGCTCAAAACTGAAACTGTGCGTTATCATAAAATCGGCCTTAATCGACCCCCCTGCCAACAAATCAATAGCTTTTTGTGTGCAGTTATTTTGTCTTCGGACGTTAATGACGGCGATTTCCTTTCGGCGCATCAAATCGGGACTGAACGAAACGCGGTTTTGGCGTGGGATGCCGACAATAACGAGCGTTCCGCCGGGCTTAAGGAGGTCAAGGGCCT
>JBGSSG010000367.1:0-11434 GCA_041737185.1 Anaerohalosphaeraceae bacterium | reverse complement strand
GTAATTACGGTCTTGAAACCGGTTGACCTGGGCGGATGGTTTACGCCCTGGGCGGCGATGGCGATGCCCGTCGGGGCGTTTATCACCCTGGGCCTGATTCTCGGCGCCGTTAACCAGTTGACCCGAAAGAAAGCCTGACGTGAACTGACAGGAGCAAGATATGGATTTAACAATCAGCCTGACCCTCGGATTTATCGGTATCGTACTGATTAACAACTTCGTTTTTACGAAGTTTCTCGGCAGTTGTCCCTACCTGGGCGTATCGGGCAGACTCGATATGGCCTTTGGAATGGGGATGGCGGTAACGTTTGTAACGACGCTGGCAGGGGCGATGACCTGGCTGATTGACCATTTGTTTCTGAACGGTACGCCGCTGGAGGTAACGCGATATGTCTGTTATATTCTGGTCATCGCCGGTGCGGTGCAGTTGGTGGAGATGTATCTGCGGAAATTTTTCCCGCCGTTGTATGAAAGTTTTGGAATTTTCCTGCCTCTGATTACAACCAACTGCGTGATTCTTGGGCTGTGTCTGTTTTTGAATGTATGGCAGGTCGATAATTTTTTAATGGCGGTGGTGCTCAGCTTCGGCGCCGGCGCCGGTTTTACTATGGCGATATGCATTATGGCAGGCATCCGCGAAAATCTGGAGTCGGCCGATATCCCGGAATGTCTCAAAGGCGCGCCGATTACGCTGATTACCGCAGGGCTGCTGACGCTCGGATTTATGGGCTTTGCGGGAATGATTAAGTAAATTTACAAGCCGACGGCGGACAGGGAGAATTGAGAATTGAGAATGTAGAATTGAGAATAAAAATCAGTGTAAATCCGTGTCTAAAAAAGTTCCGCCGAAGGCGGCAAAAAATTGAAAATGGAAAATTGAAAATGGGAAATATGACGATGCTGGCTTCGGCGACGGGATTGTTTCAGGCTTCCTGGCCTGCGGCGGTTTTGATGCTGGGACTGGGGGCGGGATTTGCGGTCGTACTGTTGATTGCCAGTATTAAGCTTCAGATTCAGGAAGACCCCAGGATTTTGGAAATTCACGCGACGCTGCCGAAAATTGACTGCGGCGCCTGCGGGTTTGCGGGCTGTACTTCGTATGCCAAGGCGGTGGCCGTGGATTCTGCGCTATTGGGTCGATGTCTGCCGGGCGGCGCCGCGGTGATGAACAAAATCGCCGCGATTCTCAATCTTCAAATCAGCGGCTTAGGCGCTCCGCTGCGGCCCATCATCCACTGCAGGGCGCATACCGACGACAAGACCTTTTTCGCCCGGTATGACGGCATCCAAAGCTGTACCACCGCAAACGCCGTCCCTGCGGTGCAGGCCTGCTCGTTCGGCTGCCTCGGCTATTGGGACTGTACCAGGGCCTGTAAGTTTGACGCTCTGCATATAGTTGACGGCCTTGCGACGGTTGATTATGACAAATGCACCGGCTGCGGGGCTTGCGCAAAGACCTGCCCACGGTTTTTGATACGGATGATACCATTTACCCAGGAGCCGATGATGACGGTTGCATGCAGCAGCAGGGAAAACGGCAAAGCCACACGCGCATTCTGCAAGGTCGGCTGCATCGGCTGCGGAATATGCGCAAAGCAGTGCGACTGGTTTTCGGTGGAAGACAATCTTGCCCGGCTGGATTATGAAAAATATGCCCCGTCGGAGCCTGCGGAAAACGCGGCCAAAAAATGCCCGACAAAAGTCATTGTTTTCCGCGGCAAAAACGCCCCGCAGGACGTCAGCTCGAAAACCGCCGACGTCGTCGCCGGATAAGACAACAAAAACCCCAGGACTTGCAATATGGCCCCTTCGGAACAAATTCTGGTCGTCGAAAGAAGCGTCGTCGAAAAGACAGGGATGTTTCAGGGCCTTGTCTTTGACGTTCAGCGCTATCTTGACGCGATTTTCGCGCCGGGCGTGCCGCGGTTTATGCCCCGCGCACAGGCCGAAAATGACCCTTCCTTCAAGCAGATTATTCCTTATGTGCTTATGAGCTGCGGCGGAAAATATCTAAGCTATGTCCGCGGCAAACGAGCCGGAGAAACACGCCTTGTCGCAAAACGCTCAATCGGCATAGGCGGCCATATCAATCCTGTAGATGACGCTCCGCTTTTTGGTGATTTTTACCAGACCTATCTGACCGCTGTCGGGCGCGAGGTGGCCGAGGAAGTCAACGTGGAGACAGGCCATACCGATAGCGTAATCGCTTTGCTTAACGACGACTCAAACGAGGTAGGAAAAGTCCATCTGGGGATTGTACATCACTGGACCCTTGATGAGACGAAGGTTTCAAAGCGCGAACAAATGATTGCGCAGATGTCCTTTATGACGCTGGCCCAGTTGCAGCAGACGCAGAATACCCTCGAAACGTGGTCGGCCCTGTGCCTTAAGCACCTTCTCGAATCCGCCGGATAGATTGTATCTTGCGTTTTTCTTCAGCGTTTCTGACGGACAATACTGTTCGGATAGGCGGGAATAATTTTTCCGAAAGGTCTTTCCGGCGGCTTATTCCATAGCTGCTTGTGCAGTTCGTACATATTCGGGTCGTGAGTTTTCAGTTCCGCCCGGACGAAGGGGTACATATCGTTTGTGCCGAAAAAGGCCTCGGCAGTCTCGGCAAAATATTCCTGTTCGTTTGTCAGCGCGTAAGCCCTTACAGTTTTGCCGTTGATGTGCAGTACCTTTTCGTATTTGCCGCTTTTAGCCGCGTCCTCGTAAGCTTTTTTTATCCTGGAATTGTTTTGCCCCAGGATGTTGTTGTGGTAAAAGTGCGCCAGCTCGTGCAATACCATCCAGGGCTGGTCTTTTGTCCATTCCAGAAACAGCCTTGCGTTGCGGATTTCGACAGAGCCTGCCTTGTCCGGGTTATGTCCGTTCTCGGCAAGCCAGTCCCTGCTGACGTGCTGCCACATCGCCGCCGGTCCGTTGTCCAGTTCGACCCAGATTGGAGCGGCCTGAAGCAGCCCAAACGCCACTGCGGGTACGACCCTGCGGATTTGGTAAAGCTGATGACTAAGCTCCTCGATTGTTTGCCGGGCCAAGTTTGGGTCGCTTCGGCCAAGCTGCTGATTTACAAGAACCGTAAATCCCTCGATTTCAAGTCTCTGATAGTCCGTCGGCGCAGACTTTGCCGAGATTGCACCGAGAGTCAAAATGATTATTGCGGCTGCGGAAGTCATTTGCAGTTTTCCCCTACGATAAATTTTTTCGCGTTTTTGGTAAAGACCGGCTTCGTTTCTCCATCGGCGGCGATGAGAATACCTTCAACATCAAAAACAGATTCCAGCAGGGCAAGACCTCGCTCCGTCCCCAGAACGCTGATGGCGGTGGAAAGCGCGTCAGCCTGCATCGCGGATTCGGCGATGACGGTAACGCCGGCAAGTTCGCGGACTGACTGGGCGGTTTTGGGGTTGATAATGTGGCTGTAAGGCCTTCCGTTGACCACGGCGACCCGACGGTAGTCGCCGCTTGTAGCCGCGGCCATATCGTTAAGCCGCAGTGTCAGAATAATTTTTTCGTCGTTTCGCGGGTCCTGCACACCGATAAGCCAGGCTCCGCCTCTGCCTGGGCCGGCGCCGAAACACCTGATATTGCCGCCAAGGTCAACCATACCTGCTTTTGCCCCCGCCCCTTTTAATGTCCGCTCCGCCAAGTCAACGGCGTATCCTTTGGCAATCGCTCCCAAGTCAAGTTTCATTCCTTTCTGTTCCAGTTGTATGGTTTTGGCCGAAGGGTCAAGATGTATTTTTTGATAGCCGATTTTTTCTTTCGCCGCGGCAACCATTTCATCACTGGGCGGTTGGCCGGTCTGCTGCGTCTGTCGCCACAGTTTTGTCAGCGGGCCTACGGTAATGTCGAACGCCCCGTCGGTCATTTGGCTGTAATGTACGGAAGCCTGGATCACATCAAAAAGTTCAGGGCTTACGGAAACCGGCTTGCCGACCGCAACGGCGCTAAGCATTGACAGTTCTGAATTCGGGTCGCGGTCGTTCATCAGCCGCTGGACTTTCTCAAATTGCCCAAAGCCCTGTGCGAAAAAATCCGCGGCTTGCCGTTTGTTTTTGGCCGCGACAGTAATCTGGGCGAATGTGCCCATTACCTCACGGTAGCCGCTGTTGAAAAACCTCGGCCGGCGAATCTGCACAAACAGCAGAAAGATAATGGCCACGGCCAGAATCGGCCCGACGAACATTTTAAGTTTTTTCATTTGTGTATTTCCCGTGTATAATCAGGGGATGATACCAAAGAACGTCAGAATCGTAAAGACACAGGTCGAAAAACTGCTTTTGCCCAATGTCCGCAGGCCTGGCCGGTATATCGGCGGCGAGGTCAATCAGATACGCAAAAACCTTTCGGACTGCGATATCCGCGTCGCATTATGTTTCCCGGATGTCTGTGAGATAGGCTCAAGCCATACGGGCCTGGCGATTCTGTATGAACTGCTTAACAGGACAGAAGGCGTCGCGGCAGAGCGTGTTTTTTCGCCCTGGATTGACGCCGAACAGATAATGCGCACGGAGAAAATACCGCTGTTCACGCTCGAATCGAAGGCCGCAGCCGGGGATTTTGATATCATCGCAATCAGCGTTACCAACGAAATTGCCTGCAGCAACGTACTTAACCTGCTCGACCTTGCCGGACTGCCTGTCCGCAGCGAAAACCGGGGCGATGACGACCCTCTTGTCCTGGTTGGCGGCCAGGCCTCAAACTGCGCAGAACCGCTGGCGGATTTCGTTGATATGTTTTTTCTCGGCCAGGCCGAGGACGCCCTGCCTGAGCTGGTAAAGTTTTACCGCCGCTGCAAAGGCGCCGGCCTGTCGAAAAAGGGATTTTTGTCCGCCGCCGCCGAAAATTTTGACTTTCTCTATGTGCCTTCTTTGTATAAGGTCGAATACAGGGACGGGGAATTCGCAGGGGTTTTGCCGATTTCCGGCAGCGCTGGGCCAAAACTGCAAAACGCCGTGGTCGATGATTTTGAAAACTCTGTTGTGCCCGAAAGGCCGGTGATTCCATTTGTCGCAGCCGTGCACGACCGTATCACCGTCGAGGTGATGCGGGGCTGTCCGGGCAGATGCAGATTTTGCCAGGCGAGCTTCTGCCGGCGTCCCATACGATATCGCAGCGCCGAACGCGTGGCCGACATCGCGCAAAAACAATACGCCGCCACAGGATATGACACGGTGAGCCTGCTGAGTTTATCGACGGGCGAGTATCCGCATCTTGCAGAGGTGGTCAAAAAACTTAACGAGGCCTTTGCCGGCAAACACGTCGGTATTTCCGTGCCGAGCCTGCGGGTTGACCAGGAGCTTGCGCTGCTGCCCGAAATGGTAAGTACGGTGCGTAAAAGCGGGCTTACTATCGCCGTAGAGGCCGCAAGCGAGAAACTTCGGCAGGTGATAAACAAACCCATCTCGAACGAAAATCTTTTCGCTGCGGTTCTGAACGCCTACAGGGCGGGCTTCAAGACGCTCAAGCTGTATTTTATGGTCGGCTTTCCCGGCGAGACCGACGCAGACATCGAGGCGATTGCGGATTTGAGCATTCATTTGTCGCGGATGAAAAAGGAGATAGACGGCCGGGTCGCCGTGATAAACGCCGCCGTGAGCTGGCTTGTGCCAAAACCGCATACGCCTTTCGGCTGGCTCGGGCAGAAGCCGTCGCAGTATTTCGAAAAAGCCCGCAAAATTATCCTCGACCGCAAACGCACATTCGGGGCAAAGGCTGTTGCGTTTAAGTTTCACGATATAAGCACAAGCGTCCTTGAGTCAGCCATCGCCAGAGGCGACAGGCGGCTCTGCGCCGTGATTGAGACCGCCTGGAAAAACGGCGCAAAGTTCGACTTGTGGACAGAGTGCTTCAAACCCGATGTATGGCGTCAGGCCTTCGCCTCAAATGGACTGGATATGGACGCTTGCGCACAAAAGGAATTTTTCCCCGGCCGGCCGCTGCCCTGGTCGCACCTCGGCGGCCCGGAAGAAAAGCACTTACTTGAACATTACCGCCAGGCAATGGAACAGGCTGATAGTCTGCAATAGCCCGGCATTGAGATGATTACTGCCAGCCGTTGACGGGTTTTTTTATCCCCCAGGGCTGTTTGAATCCGCTTCTGCCGTTGGCCTTGTGGAAATCCACAATGATTTTGGCCGCCTCTTCCGGTTCGTCGCACAGAGCAAAAACGTTCATATCATCGGAGTCAACATAGCCGTGCTGGCCGAGCATTTTATCCCGCATCCAGTCTGTCAGACCCTTCCAGTACTCCGAACACATGCAGATAACAGGAAAATGGGCTTGCTTTAGAGTCTGAATCAGAACCATAGCCTCGAAGAATTCGTCCATCGTCCCCAGGCCGCCCGGGAAAACTATAAAGCCGTGAGCGTACTTGAGAAACATCACCTTCCGGCAGAAAAAGTATCGAAAATGCAGCGAAAAATTCTGAAACTTGTTTGGAATCTGTTCGTGCGACAACTCGATATTAAGACCTATGCTTTTAACGCCCGCTTCCCTGGCGCCTTTGTTGGCCGCCTCCATTATCCCGCTTCCGCCGCCTGTGATAACCGCAAAACCGGCCCTGCCGACGGCACGAGCGGTCTGCACGGCCAGTTCATAATTCGCGCTGCCGGGCTCCTCGCGGGCGGACCCGAAAATCGATACAGCCGGCCCGACAGAGGCAAGCTCCTCGAAGCCTTCAACAAATTCAGCCATTATGCGGAAAATCCGCCACGGCTCCTCGGAAGACATTTTTGAATAATCTGTCATAAACATCCTGTATTATCGGAACTAAAACCGGCGACAGCGCGCCGCCCTTTTTATATCGGCAGGAAAAACAATACTGTTGACCAATTTACCACAAATCGGGTTTGCCCGCCGCCGGACAGTGCTGCGCAATCGGGCAGTTGACACAATCAGGCCTGCGGGCCTTGCAGCAGGCCCTGCCATGAAAGACGATGCAATGGCTAAAGGCCGTCGGCCCGCCGAATTTCTTCTTCGGCACAATCTCCATCAGGTCAAACTCAAGTTTTGTCGGGTCGGCGTTTTCCGAAAGCCCCAGCCGGCGCGACAGCCGTATCATATGCGTATCGCAGATAATCGCAGGCTCGCCGAAACAGTTGCCTAAAATTACATTGGCTGTCTTCCTGCCGACGCCGCCAAGCTGGAGCAATTCTTCCATCGTCCCCGGCACCTGGCCGTTGAATTTTTCAATAATCGTCGCGCAGGCCTTCTGTATGCTCGTTGCCTTGTTGCGGTAAAAGCCGGTGGATTTGATTTCCGTTTCGAGCTGTTTTATTGGGACATTGAGCCAGTCTGCGGGCGTTCTGTATTTTTTGAAAAGCTCTTTGGTTACGATATTGACCCGCACATCCGTGCATTGCGCAGCCAGTATCGTGGCGATAAGAAGCTCAAACGCATTTTGGTGGTCAAGCGATACGGTAGCGTCCGGATAGGTTTTCCGCAGTATCGGGAAAATCTTCTCAACCCGCTCTTTGGCCTGCTCTTTGTCGATTACCTTCTTGCGCATTTTTTCTCTTCAGATTGTATGTCTTACTTATGATTTTCTTTTTCAATCGTCAATTCCTGATTTCTTCCAGTATTGCGATAAGTTTTTCTTTGTCGAATATACCGCGAAGTTTTACTTGTTTTCCGCCGGGCAGCAGGATTATCGAGACAGGCACCGTCCCCGATTCGCCATAGACTTTTACAAGGTCTTTCGTGGCGGGCATATCAATACTTGTCGTATCGGCCTTTACGGCAAGGACATTCTTTTTCCTAATCATCTCCGCCACCTGCGGGTCTTTATAGACCCTTTTTTCAACGACGACGCAGTTTGTACACCAGTCTGCGGTGAATTTTATCACTACAGGCTGGTTTTGGCTTACCGCCTTTGCGATAAGGCCCGCGTCGTATCCCTGCCAATCGACGATTTTTTTCTCCGCCGGCAAAAGCCACAGGCCGCAAACAACGGCTATGGCCGCGGCGATAAATCGAACCGTCCATCGTTTGCCGCGCGGCGTCGTCAAATTCACCCAGCTTCCCCACATCCACAGGCAAAAAGAAAGTACAACCGCGTAATACAGAACCCCAACAATCCGCTCTTTGGGCAGGGCACCTAAAATTTTAACCGCGATAATCAGCAGTATAAATCCCATTGATTTTCGCAGAATCTCCATCCACGCCCCGGGCCTGGGCAGCATTTTTAGCAGCGAAGGGATAAAAACTATCACCGCATAAGGAGCCGCCATTCCGACGCCCATCAGCACAAATGCCGCAGAACTTAAAAAAACAGTCTGCGTCTGCGCCCAGACAACCACCGCGGCAAGTATCGCGCCGCTGCAAGGCGTGCTAAGAAGCGCTGCCAAAAATCCCATCCCCAGCGAGCCGGCAAAACCTGTACCCGAAGCTCCTTTTGACGCCACAGCCGACGGAATTGTTATGCCGAAAATATCAAACATAAACAGGCCGAACGCGACAAGAAACAGCCCCATAGCGACAATCACCGCCGGATATCGCAAATGGTCCGACCAGTTAAAGGCCGCCCCGGTGGTAATTTTTACCGCAGCAGCAATCGCCGCAAAACCGAGAAAGAATATTACGATACCGGCGCAAAAAACCATCCCCAGCGCAATTCGGCGAGCAGGCCTTTCCTGCGCCTGGCCAAACAGACGCGACAGAACAAGCGGTATTACAGGCCAGACGCACGGCATTACATTAAATGACAGTCCCGCCAGCAGGGCAAGGGCAAGGGCCGCTGCGGTCGTCAGCGACGAGCCTTCTATCACAGCCGCTTTGTCAGCCTGTTTTTCCCGCCCTTGCGGCAGGGCCTCAATTTTCCTCCAGCCCGCCGACTTGGAAAAATCAATCCGGGCGGAAAGCTTTTTTGTGAACGGAGTAAGACAGACTCTGCTGGTGCAGGCGACGCCCGTTATGGTAATCTCCGCGTCAAAGACCCCGGCCGGCGGCGGATTTTCCATCGGCACAAGCGACTCAAAATCTCCGACATAAACTTCTATGTTTTTTTCTTGCCCCGGGTCAAAGAACGGTTTTGGTTTTGGGGAAATCGCGTCTTTGAACGCCAGCCCATCGGCTTTTGCGGAGATTTTCAGCTCCAGCCCCGGCGAAGGAGCCGAATCCGCCGTCGCGTAGTAGTGCATATCCCCACTGCCTTCAAATACGACTGCAACAGCGGGAGAGCCTTCCAGCATTACCGGCTCCGCCTGCGCATACGAATATTCCTGACCTTCTCTGACGATTTCAAGTTTCTCCGCCGCAAACGCAATCGAGGCGAAAAATACCACAGCCGCCATAACGCATAAAACTTTTTTTACATTCACTTTTTAACCCTGTCTGTGCAAGTCGTGTTTTTTCAATCGTCCATCGTAAATCGTAAATTCTCACTGTCCCAGAGGGAAGTAGAATTTTACGCCTGCGATAATCATTTTTACGCCTATTGCCGCCAGGAAGACCAGCATTACCTTCGAGACAGCCGTGATTACAAGTCTGCCGAACATCTGATTGATTTCATCGACATAATACATAACCGCGCGAAACAGCGTAAGCACCAGGAAAATCGCAAGCAGCGCCGCCGCAGGACCTGCCTGCGGGTTGTTCCAGACCGCAAGCGTCGTTACAATCGCCCCCGGCCCAGCCAGCAGCGGACAGCCCATCGGCACGCACCCGATTTCCTCCGCCGAGAGCGCCTGGTCTGCTGTCTTTGGTTTGCGTTTTGAACTGAACACAAGGTCGTCTATGGCCATTACCACAAGCAGTATCCCGCCCGCTATCCGCAGGTCGGCTATCTCAATCTGAAAGATGCGTTTTAGCACCAGATTGCCCGCGAAGGAAAACAAAACCAGTATGACCGCTGCAACAACGACGGAAATAGTAAAGGCCTTTTGCCTTTGCTTTCGGTCAAGCCCGGCAGAGACGCCCAGAAACGCAGGGATGTTGCCTATCGGGTCAACAATGACAAACAGCGCCAGTATCGATTCGAGAAACGGCATAGCGGTACTTTCGGCTTGTTATTTTTCTGCTTTTGTCTGCGTGTCCGCAGCGGCCATCATCGCAAGGTTCTGCTGCACGAGCGTAAGGTAATGCTCGCTCAACCTTTCGTAAGCCTCAATCAGCCGTACTGTGTCGGATTTATAAGGCTCAACGGCGATTTCGTACTCTTTGGTTTTCGTCTCAGCCGCCCCGCAGAACGCAAACCAGCCGGCGGAAACGACGGCCAAAAACAACACAATGCAGATAAACGGGAAAATCCTGTTCCTTGTCATTTTTACTCCCTCGCAAAGAAATTTTTTGTGTTTTTCCCATTATAGTCTTTTTCTATGCCAAAACAACAGCGCAAATATCGCCGTTCTCCGAGTTGCAAAACCGCCCCAGTCGTGGTAAAAATGCTTTCAGGCAAAGCAAAGGTAATCTATGGGCGTACAGTTTATATTAGGCAGAAGCGGGACGGGCAAGACGCGGCTGTGCATCGACTCCATCGCGGCCCAGCTCCGGCAGGATAGCGATTGTCCGCTTATTTTACTCGTGCCCGAACAGGCCACCTACCAGGCCGAGCGGGCGATTTTGTCGGCAGGCGGTATCGCCGGCTATCATCGGCTCTATGTATTGTCCTTTAATCGCCTTGCGTTCCTGCTCTGCGGACAAGGCAGCGACCTTTTCCAGCCCAGCTCTCTCGGCAGGCGGATGATTGTCAGCCGAATCCTCGAAAACTCCGCCGGACAACTTAAAACCCTTACTCCCGCAGGCTCCGGGATGGGCCTTGCGGGCGAACTGGCCGGCCTTTGCAGCCGGCTATACCAGCAGGAGATAGAGCCGCAGGATTTGTTCGCCGCGGCCAGAGCCATTCTGGATAAAGCTCCGGACAACCCGACGGGCCGAAAACTTGAGGACATAAGCCTTGTCTTTGAAAAATACCTGGCCTTTCTCGCTGAACCGGAGAATTTGCTCATCAATCCGGATGCCGGCCTTCGGCTGGCCCGGCAAAAAGTCCACAATGCACGCTTTTGCAAAGACGCCTTAGTCTGGGTGGACGGCTTTTCAGGTTTTACAGTCCAGCAAAGGGCCTTGCTGATAGAACTGCTTACTGTTTGTCGGCACGGCCATATCGCATTGTGTCTGGACCCGATGGAGCCGGACGTAGATAATACGGACCCCCAAACGGTGGATAACACTTCCCTTTTCAGTCCCACAAAACGCACCTGTGCCGAACTGCTGGGCGCATTCAAATCGGCCGGCATCGCCATTGATATGCCGATTACGCTTGTTCAGGCTCGCAGATTCGAGCGGTCGCCAGCCCTGGGCCAGGTCGAAAGCCGTATGTTCACTTATGACAAAGTCGCCCCCGTCCCCTCGAACGAGCAGATTGAAATCGCCGCCGCAGCGGATATCAGAACCGAGTGCCGCTGGGTTGCGCGGAAAATCCGTGAGCTTG
>JBGSSG010000362.1:0-1841 GCA_041737185.1 Anaerohalosphaeraceae bacterium | reverse complement strand
CAAGGCTTCGGCGGGACAAGGAACGCCACTCTACGGGAAATTTCAACTGAGAGCTTGTAAATGCCTTCTAAGACGAACAATCATTCGGACTTGAAAATAAAGAAGCTTCTTGAAAGCCTTTACCGTCGGTATAACCACAGGGAATTTGTACCGCCTGACCCGCTTTTGTTTGTATATCGGTTCAGCCGGCCGGCGGACATCGAAATCGCCGCGTTTTTTGCATCCGCCCTTGCCTACGGCAGAGTTGGTCATATCGGGAAATCGCTGTCGGGGCTTTTTGAACGGTTCGGGCCGCATCCCGCCGATTTTGTGTCTTTGACCTGTCGGAAGCGCATTGCCGCGCTTGCTGATTTTAAGCACCGCTTCAACACCGGCGATGATATAGCCGAGCTTGCAGGGCTTCTGGGGGAGGTCATAGAGCGGTTCGGTTCCGTGGAGAGATTTTTTTTAACAGGCTTCGCTCTTGACGACCCCGATATCCTCGCTGCGCTGGATTCATTTGGCCGGAGGCTTTTGGAGCTTTATAAGAAGCGATACAAAAAGGAGCCCGGCAGGGGAGTGAAATTTCTTTTGTCTAAGCCTGCCAACGGCGGGGCCTGCAAACGTCTCAATCTTTTTTTGCGATGGCTGGTTCGCTGGGACGAAGTTGACCTCGGTCTGTGGAAAGGGGTCAAGCCGTCAAAACTTATTGTACCGGTCGATGTCCATATGGCAAGGCTGGCCGCCTTTCTGGGTTTTCATAAGCGTCGCGCTGCGGACCTTCGAACCGCTGTCCAGATTACCTCGGCCTTTAGACGGATTTGCCCTGATGACCCGGCCCGTTATGATTTTGCCCTTACCCGAGTTGGGATTCTCGAAGGATGCACGGGCAAGCCGCGTCAGGCGTGCAGTGAGTGTTCTGTATTGAGTTTCTGTCAGGGCAGGGACAAAAAAGAGTCTTGAGTCTTGAGTCTTGAGTCTTGAGTGAAACCGATTGCAACCATTTCTTTTGCCGGTATAATATCCGCATAATGGAACAAGACCTTAAAAACTCTGTCGGTATTGTCAATACGCATAAAGTCCGTGTGGTCGAGGCGGATAGCCCCCTTATATTACAGAGCGGCAAAACGCTGGCTCCCGTTGACATTGCGTATGAGACTTATGGCGAGCTTTCCGAGCGGAAGGATAATGCCGTGATGATATGCCATGCACTGTCCGGCAATGCACATGTGGCAGGGTATAACAGCCCGGAGGATAAAAAGCCCGGATGGTGGGATATTATGATAGGGCCGGGAAAACCAATCGATACAAATAAATACTTTGTTATCTGTTCCAACTTTCTGGGCGGCTGCAGCGGCACCACCGGGCCTTCCGATATCAACCCTGCCGCCGGCAAACCTTACGGGCTGGACTTTCCCATCATCACTATCGGGGATATTGTCGGGGTACAGAAGCTTTTGCTGGACAAGCTGGGCATCCCGCGGCTGCTGTCGGTAATCGGCGGCTCGATGGGCGGGATGCAGGCGCTTCAGTGGGCGATAGCCTGGCCGGAGAGGGTTGATTCGGTTGTGTGCATTGCCTCGGCCGGCAGACTCAATCCCCAGTCAATCGCTTTTGACGCGGTAGGCAGAAACGCCATTCTCGCCGATTCCAACTTCGCCGGCGGGCAGTACCACGGCCGGCAGACGCCCGCAAAGGGTCTTTCCATTGCCAGAATGATAGGACACATTACTTATCTCTCTGAAGAGTCAATGCGTGAAAAATTCGGCAGAACGCTCTACGACGCAGACAAGTACAGCTACGATTTCAACTCGGAGTTCTCGATTGAAACGTATCTCGATTACCAGGGACAGGCCTTTGTT
>JBGSSG010000384.1:0-1771 GCA_041737185.1 Anaerohalosphaeraceae bacterium | reverse complement strand
AGCCGAACCAAATCCGCGCCGTGGACTGGCGAATCATCGGATTTGTAAGCAAGAGAACAAAACATCGCCACTGTCAGAAATGCCAGGCCGTTGGTCAGAGAATCCACGCTCAAAGACGCCGCCTGATACAGCGACATCGGGGTCAGCGCCAGCAGCATAAAAAGATTCTTATACGCCGGCAGCAGCCTGATGGAAACGTATATCAGGCATATCCACACTGCAAGGTTGCATAGCCTGCCCAGATAAATCACCCATACCGCCGGTAAATCAAGGCAGCGAACCAGCCATATCGCCGGCATCTGCGGCAGGTATGGGACCGGGTTGTAGAGCGCAGCAATCGTCGGAACGAACTGCTGCCTGTGCGTATCGAGCGGAATCCCAAAGAAAGACAGAAACTCCGTCCGGCTCAACTGCTTTTCAGACCTGCCGAAGTCCGACAGCGTTACCTCCGCCACATCCAGAAGACCTTGCGGCGCCCACACCCCGGCCAGACCGTTGTGAACATCAGAAACGAATTTCCCTTCGGAGATTTGCCAGGCGCGGAAACAATGGCGGTTCTCATCGGGCACTTCAAACGGCGGGACAAGGAATACCCAAAACATCCCGAAAATGGCAGCCAGAATCACAAATATCAGCGCAGGGCCCAACGCCATTTTGCTATTGAGACGGATGTTTTGAAGATTATTCATTCATCAGACCTTCAGCAAAACTCGTAAAACCGCTCCGCGACCCGCCACAATGCCAGAGTCAAAAACATAATCAAAAAACCGGCTATAAAACATTTTTCCTTCCAGCCACAGATACTGAAACGTCGGCTGTATAACGCCGCGGCCAGCACCGGCCCTAATCCGATAAAATACCGACCCTGAACGCCCTGCACATCATAGCTGCCCACGGGGTTCCACAACAGGTAAATCAGCGTAAAAATCTCAACAATTGAAAATACACATAACAGAACAAAAACAATCCTGTCCCGCAGGGCCAACTTTATTTCCGATGCTCCGTCCCTGCACACCAGCCAGGCCAGCATCAGCCCCCAGCACGGATACTGCCACCAGGGCAGCGGCGTATCGCCCCAGCCGAACCGCCCGAAATAACCCACCAGATACTTCAAAAACCGCTCCCCTATCGACTGTCCCATAGCCGATATGTAAGAGAGCGGATTTGAAAAAATAAATGCAAGCTGTCTTGCCGGCTCAACTTCATTATTCCAGCTTATCGAAAGACCCCGCACCGCATACGCCCAGAGGCCGACGGCAATCAGATTGGCTGCAATCAGCAAAACGGGATAACTTACCCTGCGACCCAATCCGGAAAACCTTTGGCCGGGCACAAATAAAAACAGAAAACAGAACGGGAAAAACACATTTTTTGAAAGGGACAAACACACGGCTAAAAAAACCGCCGCCATCCACTTGCCCCAGCCCGGGCGAAGGGGCGTGCCGTAAACAAAATACAGATAGAGTGAAATCGTCAAAAACGCCAGTCCGTTGGTTGCCGCGTCGGCGCTGACAGAGCCGCCGGCGTATATTGAGCCTGGCAAAAGAGCCAAAAACGCGATTACCCACTTTTGTATCGGGCTGATACGCACCGCAGCGTACATCAGCCCAAGCCAGTACAAAAACGTAAGTACCCTGGCCGCGTACAGCATCACCAGCGGCCGAGTCTTAAACCAAAGGCATACGCGACACGCTATGGCCCCCGGCAAATACGGAACGGGAGAATACGCCGATGACCGAAATTCCGCAAACATCCTTTTATCCGGTTCAAG
>JBGSSG010000039.1:0-1761 GCA_041737185.1 Anaerohalosphaeraceae bacterium | reverse complement strand
CCTTTTTGTAGATGATTTTCTGCCCTTTGCTCTCCCGAACGCTCATCAGGTAGCGGTTGACAAAAGGATTATCCAGCGGCCGGGCAATACTGTAAATCTTCATCCCGTACAGGCTCATCAGATAGCCGAGGATTTCAAAGTTGCCGTAATGACCGGTAATCAGCAGCAGACCTTTCTCCTCCTTCATCAGCCATTTTATATGTTCAACCCTGTCAAACCGGAACCACTCCTGCCATCGCTCCATATCCACCAGCCGCGGCGTGAACAGCACATCCACCAGCAGCATCACAATCTGCTCGAAACTCCGCCTGCCTGCCGCCTCTATCCAGCCCCGGTCCTTGTCGGGAAAACTTGCCTTCAGGTTATCTATGGCCCGCTGTCTTCCCCTGTGATAGTGCTTCCACATCAGGCCGCCAAGAAATTTGGCAAAACGCAGATTACGCTCAACAGACGACATGTACATTATGAAAAAAATCACCCTGACCAGCGCATACAGCAGCCAGTCCAGGACAAGATTGCGTTTGTGCTTGTTTTTTTTGTTCTTTTTCACGAACGGCCCGGTTAAAACTTTTTTCGCCAAAACAACTCCATTATCAGCCTCCGGCGTTTTCTGTCAAGCTTGTTGATTGACCTGGCCGCTGTTTTGGCGTATAATCCTCTGCCAAAACAATATAATGAAAGGTTTTTTTATGGATAACAATTTCAATCCTGAATCCTCGCAAAGTTCCGGCGTGCAATCCGCATCAGGCAATTGCTGCCCCGGGCCGACAAATCCCGTACAGACACCGACCCCGCAGGCGGCTCCAAAAAAAACCTCCGGCTGGAGAATCTTCCTGAACATCCTTCTCGGATTTTCCGTCGCAGGCAATATACTGCTGTTCCTGGGCGTCATAGGTCTGTCTCTTGCCCTCTTCGGGTCGTACTCCACGTTCTCTTCCACTTTCTCTCCAACCGACGCATACATCGAACAGACACTGAAAGAGGGTTCGCTGCAAAATAAAATCGCCGTTATCAATCTGGAGGGTATAATCGACCAGCAGATGAGCGAACACGTACGCCTGCAGCTCGAAAAAGCCGCCGATGACCAGAAGGTCAAGGCCCTTATCATTCGGATTGACAGCCCCGGCGGAATGGTCTCTTCCAGCGACCAGATTTACTACTACATCAACCGCTTCCGAACAGAGCACGACAAACCGGTCATCGCTATGATGCAGAACATTGCCGCTTCCGGCGGGTATTACTCATCCGTCGCCTGCCAGCATATAATCGCCGAACCTACCGTCATCACCGGCTCAATCGGCGTGATTATGAATCACCTCGTAATCAAAGACCTTCTTGAACAAAAGCTCGGCATAAGCCCGGTTACCTTAAAAAGCGGCGAAAAAAAAGACTGGCCCAGCCTTTTTGAGCAGACCACAGACCAGCAAAAACAGTATCTTGACCAGCGAGTCATTCAGCCCGCTTTCCAGCGATTCCTGCAGGTCGTCTGCCAGGGCAGAAAAGACAAACTGTCCGAGGAACAGGTTCGTCAGTTGGCCGACGGCGGAATATATACCGCCCAGCAGGCGCTCGAAAACAAGCTCATCGACCAGATAGGATATATGGACGACGCTATCGAACTGGCCGAGAAACTGTCAGGTATCTCCGGCGCCGGCGTGGTCGAGTATTCCCCCCGACGCTCTATATTCTCATATCTGGGCGCAGAATCCGCAACCGGCTTTGGGTTGGATAAAAAAACCATTGAAACACTGCTTACCCCAC
>JBGSSG010000315.1:0-1661 GCA_041737185.1 Anaerohalosphaeraceae bacterium | reverse complement strand
TATGAATGGCATAATTGAAATAACCTTCCTCGAGCGTAAAGACAATCGACTCTACCGCGTCGTCAAGTCCCAGCCCCTCGAATTCGCTCTTCATCCTGCTCTTTACAAACGAAAGCAAATCCCCCTTGTATTCTTTTCGTTCAATTCCATAGTCATCCACCGGATACAGTTTGCCGAGCCGGCGGAAAATCTCCATAGCCTTTTTCTGATGACCGGCCTGGTAAAAGGATATCAGGGCGTTTTCGAGAAAGTTTTTATGCCCGATATAGATTCCCTTGGGGTTGCCTTTTTCCAGCCCCTCATACTTGGCAATTACCTTTAGCCATATTTTGTCGCAACTGTCGAACATTCTTATATCGGGCCTGAGAAAAATCGCGGTCTTCTTGTCGGTCGTTGTATAGAGTGTTATCTTTCCGGTACGGTAAAGCTGCTGAAGGCCGTGAAAAATTATCCGGTCGGTGTTTTTCTCGTCGATATCATACTGGCCCGGCTTTCCGGCTGTCTCCAGCCCCCTGGCCGACCAGTATATCGCGTGGGACGCGGGATGCAGCCAGTTCAGCGGCTCCCTCGTGTTGGGGTCATTTGGACTTGCCGGACCATACTGCCGGTTCAGCTTTTCCATATAACCAACGTCCATTTTCCATTCGCTCCGAAGTTTATACGCACCGGCGAAGGCATCCAGCTTGTTCATCGCATCGGTGCCCTTATACCGCCCTGCAACCGCGCCGGCTCCGGGGCTGAACCGCTCGGGACTCTGACGAATCGAAAGGTAGTTATCTACAAACTTTTCTTCATTTCCGAACTCGGCGTCCGCCGACTTGAGTTCCTCAATAAACGCCGCGACATCCTTGTCTTCGGCAAGCTCGCCGATAGTCTTTGGCGCGGCGGAGAGCATAGCGAAATACTCGTTTGTGTTCGGGCCGACAAGAGGGCTTAGCGACAGCGCCATCTGAAGCTTGTAAAATCGATTACAATCGTCGCTGATTTCCCCTATCTTGTGGAGAAATATCCAGGAAAGCTGCCTGTACAATAGTATGCTGTGCGGGTTTATCGGTATGCCCCTGTCCCGCAGCAGTTCATAGCCGTTCCTGACCCATCGCCAACGTTCCTGACACTGACTGGCCGGTATCGCCACCGAGATGTTATATGCCATATTCCAGGCGTGAAAGTCCCAGACCGCCGCGAACCTCGGCTGAAGCGTTGTAATCCACTCGGCAAGCTGTTTGGCGTCAAAAAACAGGCCGTCCTGCTTGAGCTTGTCGGCCCGCATCCACAGGATATCCACCACCAGCCCGCGAAATGCGCCCATCGCCACCGTGGCAAATGCCAGCGAAGGCGGCATATCCTCCGGAGTGGCCGCGGCTGAAAGACCCATTTCAACACGCGCCTTGTGCAGATTGTCCAACTGCAGATGCGCCGTTGTCAGAAGCGCCGCTGATATCAGAACACAGACCAGTATTATGGCAATATCTTTCGGCCTCATTTTGGATTGACGTCAAACCTCGCTTTTGGCCAGTTCTCGATACCGGAATACCAACATTCCCAGGACCGTAATTGCCGTCCCCTTGACCGCAAGGGTAATCGTCGCGGCCTGACCCAGAAACCACCAGCTTAAAACCCTGCCGGAGATTATGTACTTTGCCGGACTGTACGGCCCGTCA
>JBGSSG010000286.1:0-2084 GCA_041737185.1 Anaerohalosphaeraceae bacterium | reverse complement strand
GTGATTTATCTGCAGAGCGATATTGGAGCAGCAAGGAATATAACTGATTTGGCTTTGAAAGTTTATATTGCTCCGGGACGAACGCTGACCAATTGGACCGTACGAATACAGCATACTGCTTGGACAACATTCAACAACCCTTCTACGATGTTTTTAACTTCAGGCTGGACTACGGTCTATCAGGCAAACGAGACGATTACACAGACAGGATGGTATAACCTCCATTTCCAGACACCGTTTTATTATAATGGCACACAAAATCTTTTGGTGGATTTCAGTTATAACAACAGTGGCCTGACCAGCCCTGCAGGCGGGTATTTTATCGATATTTCAAGCGGAACAAGCCGTGTTCTTTCGCTGGTTTCTTCAACAGGGATGCACGGCGATCCTTTAACCTGGAATTTTTGGAGCTTAGGCGGGAGCTATTACACGGGATATGTGCCGAGTCTGAAGCTTATCGGAACTGTTCCAATTATGCCCTTGGTCGGGGATTTTGACGCGACGTGTGATGTCAAACTGCCGGACTTGGCGATTTTCTCACAGGCGTGGATGACAACTCAAGGTCAGGCAAATTATAATCTTCAGTGCGATTTGACCATGACCAAGGGTGCGGTGAATGTGCAGGATTTAGCCCTTTTTGTTGACCATTGGCTTGAAACGTACCCGTGAAATAGGGGGTCTTCCGGTTAATGGAGTGGTGTCCGAGTGGCTATGGGTATATTGAATAGGCTTTCGATGTTGAACAGTTCAGTCCCAAAGGGGCGGGAGGCGTAAGCCCCCGGTGGTTGCCGTTATTGCTTATCCAAAGTTTAGCTTTGTAACAATAGTGCGGCAACAATAGCGCGGCAGCGCAAGCTGCCCGATAAGCGTTACCCTGTGCGTAACGCCCCATCCGGTCGCTTGCGCGGCTCGGCTATTGTTCCCTACCGTAGGGGCAAGCCCCCGTGTTTGCCCAATAAAACGAGCAAAATTACAGTCCGTCCGGCCAGGTGCCGGAAAAGACTTCGGTGGCCGGGCCGGTCATATAGACGCAGTTGTCCAGCTCGCACCAGTTTAGTTGCAGATCGCCGCCGGGCAGGTGCGCGGTGACGATGCGTCCGCATTGTCCGACCAGCACTCCGGCTACGCCGCAGGCACAAGCGCCCGTACCGCACGCCAGCGTAATGCCGCTGCCGCGTTCCCACGTCTTCATCGTAAATTCATCCGGCCCCTCGGATTTGACAAAATGGACGTTGACCCGTTCGGGGAACAGTTCGTGATGCTCGATGATCGGGCCTAAATAGGTCAGATCGATGGCCTCTATGTCCTCGCAGAAAAACACGGCGTGGGGGTTGCCCATGGAGATACAGGTCATTGAAAGCGTCTGGCCTTCAATCGTCAATTCTTGATCGATGACGGTGTCGGCATTGACCGCGACAGGAATCCGGGCCGCCTCAAGGATGGGCTGACCCATATTGACGCATACCCGGCGGACAAGCCCGTCGTCGCCCAGTTCCAGCCCGACGGTCAGAACGCCGCGGCGGGTTTCAATTCGCAGCGAGGTGGGAAACGTTCCCTGCCCCGGCAGCGAAAATTCGGTGTTCGTCCGCGCCAGCGCGTGGTCATAGACATACTTGGCGACGCAGCGGAGGCCGTTACCGCACATCTGGGCCTCCGAGCCGTCAGCGTTGAACATCCGCATCCGTGCATCGGCGACCGTGGACGGTTCGATCAGAATCAGCCCGTCGGAGCCGACGCCAAAGTGCCGGTCGCTGATGCGCACGGCCAGTGCGGCCGGCTCATCGACGGTTTGCGTAAAGCAATTGACATACACATAATCATTGCCCAACCCGTGCATTTTTGTAAAGTGCATAGTGTTTGCCCCGTTTCTCAAGTCAAAAAGTCCGTTCATTATACTGAAAACGGCACAAAAAGCAAATAGAATTGTAATGGGAACGCGGGCGTCCCGCCCGCCTTAAAGCCAGCAAAATTCCACAAACTCCGTCAGGAGTGCCACAATTGATTTTGCTATTTTTGTGGAATTTTTCCATTATTTATCGGATGCCCTTACGCTGCCGCAGTTTGATGCGGGCGAGACGCCCGCG
>JBGSSG010000238.1:0-2352 GCA_041737185.1 Anaerohalosphaeraceae bacterium | reverse complement strand
AAACGGCAGGCCGGCGTGCCTGATACTTGGCGACAATATCTTTTATGGGCACGGGCTTACCCAGTCTCTTCAGGCAGCGGCAAAACGCGACCGCGGCGCGACTATTTTCGGATACCAGGTAAGCGACCCGCAGCGATACGGCGTAATCGAGTTCGATAAAACGGGCAGGGTGCTTAGCATTGAGGAAAAACCGCAAAAACCCAAATCCAATTATGCCGCCGTCGGTCTGTATTTTTATGATAGTCAAATCACGGAAATCGCGGCGTCGGTTAAACCATCCGCGCGCGGGGAACTGGAAATTACCGAGGTGAACAACCTGTACCTGGCACAAAACGCCCTGGCCGTTGAGCCGCTCGGCAGGGGAATCGCCTGGCTTGACACGGGAACGCACGAATCGATGCTGCAGGCCGGCAATTTTGTCCAGACCGTACAGCAGAGGCAGGGCCTGATGATTGCCTGTCCCGAAGAAATCGCCTACCGCCAGGGCTGGATTGACGCGGAAGAACTTTCGCGTCTTGCTCGTCCGCTGGAGAAAAACCATTACGGCCAATATCTGCTCGGGCTGCTGCAGGGCGAGCACTGATGAACAATAGCGGACGGATAGTTGTTTTGGGTTCGCGGGGAATGCTGGGTTCCGACCTGACGGAAGCGCTTTCCAAAAGGGGTCTGGCTTTTTGCGGTTACGACCTGCCGGAACTTGATATTACCGACGGCGCACATCTCGAAAAGGTCCTGGAAAATGCGTCTCTTGTCGTCAACTGTGCCGCCTATACCGATGTTGAAAAGGCCGAAAGCGAAAAGGAACCGGCATTTCGAATCAACGGCGAGGCCGTCGGGACGCTGGGGCGAATCGCTTCACGGAGGGAAATACCTGTTTTGCACATAAGCACTGATTTTGTTTTCGACGGAATGCTGGACAGGCCATATACGGAAGAGGATGCACCGAACCCCGTGAGTGTTTACGGCGCAAGCAAGCTCGAAGGGGAAAAACAGCTCCGTACAAACGATTGTCGCTGCTGCATCGTGCGGGTGCAGTGGACGTACGGCAGGGCGGGCAATAACTTTGTCAGGAAACTTATTTGCGCCGCCAAAGACAAAGGAAATCTGCGTGTTGTCAGCGACCAGGTCGGCTCTCCGACGGCAACGGCCGAGGCGGCGGCGGTTTTGTGCGATATGATTCAATTAGAGCCTTTTCCGCAGGGCCTGTTTCATCTGGCCGCACAGGGCTATACGAGCCGATATGAAATGGCCCGTTTCATCTTCGACTCGCTCGGACTGGATGTAAATATCGCGCCCTGCAAAACGAGCGATTATCCTTCCAAGGCGGCACGCCCGCTGAACAGCAGGTTTGATTGCGGCAAACTTCATTCCCTTCTCGGCAAAAAAATGCGGCCATGGCAAAAACCTTTGGTTGAATTTCTGGAGCGGCTATGAGAACGATACTTGTTACCGGCGGGGCGGGTTTTATAGGCAGCAACTTTGTGCGGATGGTTCTGTCCGAACATAAAGACTTCCGGCTGGTGAACTTGGACAAGCTCACCTACGCGGGAAACCTCGAAAACCTCGCCGGCTTTACCGACCACCCGAACCATATTTTCATAAAGGGCGATATCTGCGACGGCAAACTGCTCGATGAGCTGCTGCGAAAATATAACATCGACGCCGTTGTCAATTTCGCCGCTGAAAGTCATGTTGACCGTTCGCTCGTTGAGCCGGGCATTTTTATCAAAACAAACATTGAAGGCACCCTGACCCTCTTAAAAGCCGCCTTGGATAACAAGCTCGAACGCTTTGTTCAGATTTCGACCGACGAGGTGTACGGCTCGCTCGGAACTGAAGGTTTTTTTACGGAAACGACTCCTCTTAGCCCCAATTCCCCCTACTCGGCCAGCAAGGCCGGCGCAGATATGCTTGTAAAAGCCTTCGGACATAGCTGGGGGCTTCGATATAACATTACGCGATGCTCAAACAACTACGGTCAGTATCAGTTTCCCGAAAAAATGATACCGCTGATGATAAATAACGCCCTTAACGACAAGGAGCTTCCCGTCTATGGCGACGGGCTTTACATTCGCGACTGGCTGTATGTTTATGACCACTGTACGGCGGTATGGAAGGTCCTGACAGAGGCCGAGCCGGGCAGATTATATAACATCGGCGGACATAATGAAAAAACCAATCTCGATGTCGTCGGCATTATACTCAAAAGGCTCGGCAAGCCAAAGAACCTCATCCGTTATGTAAAAGACCGCCCAGGTCACGACAGGAGATACGCCATAGATTCCGGCCTAATCACAAAGGAACTCGGCTGGAAGCCCTCCGTTACCTTTGAAGAGGGAATTGTAAAAACAA
>JBGSSG010000212.1:0-7521 GCA_041737185.1 Anaerohalosphaeraceae bacterium | reverse complement strand
GACGACATTCGGGGCACAGTAAGCCCCATCATTATAGTGAGCTTTTCTACAAAGCAAGAAATAGAACAATACCGATTAAAGGTTTTGCCCTAAAACCGTTTTTTCGGCCTGCGGTCATACGAAAAGTTTTTTGTGCCGTTTCCCTGTCCGCCCGCGGCGTTTTGTTCGTTACCGGCATCTTCATATTTGGCGAATACCATTCGGCCGGCCGATGTCTGAAGGGCGCTGGTTACCGTAACATTTACCACCTGTCCTATTTTCTCATTGCCTCCCTCAATAACGACCATTGTGCCGTCTTCGAGATATCCGACGCCCTGGTGAGATTCCTCGCCCATACGAATGACTTTAACCTGCATCATCTCGCCCGGCAGCGTAACCGTTTTCAGCGCATTTGCAAGGTCGTTGATGTTGACAACATCGATTCCGCGAAGCTGCGCAACCTTGTTAAGATTGTAATCGTTGGTAACAAGCCTGCCGTTGCAGTTTTTGGTAAACGCTACGAGCTTCTGGTCAACACCGGCCCTTTCCTCTATGCCGGGCGGCGGCGTGTCGTCGATAATGACCTCGGTGAACGGACCGCTCTGGAGTTTGTTGAGCATATCCAGGCCTCGACGTCCGCGGTTGCGTTTCATCTTGTCACCTGAATCGGCGATAAGCTGCAGCTCGTTGAGCACAAACCTCGGCACAATAAGAGGCGCGTCTAAAAACTTTGTCTGTGAAATGTCCGCAATCCGCCCGTCGATAATCACCGACGTATCCAGAACCAACGGACGCATCCCCTTGGTCTGCCGGGAAAACTCCACATACGGCACCACGAAACGAACGTCGTCCTTGGTGCGCACCACAATGCTGACTGTCAGATAGCAGATGCTGATGCCCATCAGCCATTGGGCCATCATAAACGTGTTGGGGTTAAGTTCCATAAACAGCAGGTTGGCCATTCCAATTACCGGCGTCATCGCCCAGGTAATCAGCATCCCGACCAGCAGGCCGAAGAAAACACCCGCCAGCGCAGAAAGGGACTTCTTGGGCGTAAGCCACTCGATAGCTATCGCCAGGGCCGCAATTGACAGTCCTGTGATAAAAACATAAATGTCTGCTTGAGTATTGGCTGTCTTGTTCAGACCCACAAGCAGTACCGACACCGCTGTTACAAAAAATAAAAACCGGATAAAATACAATAACATAATCAGTCCTTTCAAAATCCATTATGCATCAATTAAAGAACGTTCCTGTTGATATTTCAGTATTATACATCCCCGCAACGGCGATGACAATCTTTTTCATTCCGCAAGTTTTCGGGTTATGGGACTTTGACTGTTGCCCGTTTTGGCCGAAACCATCGGGACCGTGCGGCTCCGCGTACCCTTATTTTGCGCCTTTTTTCGCAAATACTGTCAACCGGCGGTTAAGAGACGTTTCCTCTGAACCGATACCACTTCAGGTAAAAGTCCGTAGGTGAACTGAAAATGGAAGCCGATGGAGACGCCGGATAATGTCTCTGATGAAAACAAGACTCAATCCCGATGATTTGCTTAAATCCGTTCTGGCCCCTGTAGCGGCGATGGCTCGAAATAAGGGACTTGCTCTCGATGTTTCCATTGCCGATAATGTGCCGGAATGTTTTTACAGCGACCGTTCAAAGCTTACGCAGGTTCTCTGCTCCCTGACCGACCAGGCAATCAGACGCACACAGCAGGGGGCGGTTACTGTCTCGGTATTTGTATCCGACCCCGGCGAAGCGGCCGAGGGGAATCGCATCACCTTCTGTGTTGAAGACAGCGGCCAGGGAGTGGACCCTGAAGCAATGGCCTGCATCCTCGACCTGAACGTCCCGATGGCCGACTGGCCAAGGGAGAACGCAAACAGCGATACTTCGCTGGCTATCAGAATGGCCTCCAAATTAGTCGGCCTTCTCGGCGGCGCGCTTGCCTGCGATTGCCGCGGCGGCGAGCCTACGCGTTTTTACTTTTCAATCGACTGCCCGCTTACCGAAGACGCCGCGGTTTTGGCAACTGAAAACAACTGCCACGCCCCGCAGGTCCAAAAAAAGACTCAAGCGTCAACTGACGCCCCCAAGCCCCAGGTTCACGTTCTTGTTGTTGACGATGTTACCGAGAACAGAATGCTCGTCGAAGTCCTGCTCAAAAAGCTCGGCCTGAAAACCAGTAATTGTGCCGATGGGCGGCAGGCGTTTGAGATTTGCCAAAAAGAAAAATTCGACGTCGTTCTTATGGATATCCAGATGCCGGTTATGAATGGTCTCGAAGCCGTCGTGAAAATCCGCGCCGAAGGGCTCAACCGGAACACCGCAATGTTTGCGATGACCGCCTCGGGACAGAAAGCCGACGAGTTGGCTGCGATACAGGCCGGCTTCGACGACTGCCTGGAAAAACCGCTCGACCGCGTCAAACTTGAACGCAAAATCAGCCGTATTACTTCCAAAATCTCCCAGATGCAAACCGTCGAACAGGGCGGCAACATCGTCTCGTTCCTCCAGGGAGACCCCGATTACCACAAGGCCGTCGAGTCCTTCGTCGCCTCTCTGCCCGGCAAAATCGAGGAAATGAAACAAGCCTTTCAAAAGGGCGACCTAAAGGAACTGGCCTTTAAGGTCCATTCGCTCAAGGGCGTCGGCGGATTTGCCGGCTTTCCCGTCTTTACCGAAAAGGCAAAACTGATGGAACAGACCATACATCAGCAGGACATACAGGCCCTGCAGGCCCAACTCGACGAAATGGTGCAGCTTTGCCTTCGCACAAAAATAAAAGCCAGCTCCTGATAAGCGTACAGCCTTCAGCGTTCAGTATCTCCTGAACGCCATATTGCTTTTTCCCCGCCTTTGGATACAATAGTCAGCGTACAGAGTACCTGTCATTCCTGCGAAGGCGGGAATCCAGAAAATAGAATAAGGAATTTTGCTGAATTTAAACAGATTCCTCGCTCGCCTCTGGCGGACTCGGAATGACGGCGTAGTATCGGAAAGGCTGACAAATGTTTTCGGACGCTTCCTGGCTCAATGTGGCCAACTATGAACTGGTTCGCGGAAACGCCATCTGGCGGTTCGGGCTTATCCTGCTGGCAGTTTTAATAACAATGGCCGCGGGACGAATTGTCCAGTTCCTCGTCGCCGGTTATACCGCCCGGCAAAAAGAAAAACAGACCCATCCTGTCCTGGCCGGCCTGCTCGAATCCATCGGCAAACCCCTCTATGTGGCGGTGTTCGCTCTGGGCCTGAAGCTCTGTAAAAGCATTCTCGTCTTTGAAGGCGCCAATACCGTCGGCCTTAGCGCTAACATTGACAAGGGCTGGGATGTCGCCGTCAAAATCATCCTCGCCTTTGCCGTAGCTTTCGCTCTTAATAAAATGGTGGATGTGATGGAGCTTTACCTCGGCAGGGCCGTCGGCAAAACCGCAACTAACCTCGACGATATGCTCCTGCCTGTCGTTCGCAAATCCCTGCGGGTTACAATCACTCTTTTGGCTGCGCTCTTCATTCTCGATTTGCTTGTTGACCTGGAAAATATAAAATCCGTTCTTGTCGGTGCAGGCGTCGGCGGCATTGCCATTGCCCTGGCCGCGAAGGACACGATTGCCAATCTGTTCGGCTCTCTGACGATTTTTGCCGTCCGCCCGTTTCAGATTAACGACCTGGTACAGATAGAAGGCTGCAAGGGTAATGTAGAAGAGGTAGGCCTTCGCGGCACGAAAATCCGCACTCTCGAAGGAAACCTCGTTATCCTGCCGAACGATAAGGTAGTCAACTCGACCATCGAAAATTTCGGAAGACGGCCTTCAATCCGCAGAACAAGCAGCATAACCATTACTTATGACAGCGGCCCGGAAAAGGCAGAAGCAGCCGTCAATATAATCAAGGACATCCTGGCCCTGATTCCCGAAGTCAACCAGGACAGCCAAAATCCGCCGCGTGTGTTTTTCGACGAATTCAACGACAGCTCGCTAAACCTTTATATGACATACTGGGTAAAACCACCCGACTGGTGGATGTTTCAGGAGGTCAACCAGCGGGTCAATCTCGAAATGATGCGCCGATTCCGGCAGGCGGGCATAGAATTCGCTTTCCCGACACAAACGCTTTACCTGAAAAAAGACGACGCTACAGCCTGAACAGGCCTGTGATATCGTTTTGACGTGCAGAAAAAACAAGAAAATGAAAGATTGTATTACGAAGCGGTACGAATGGCGGTTGCCTAAGCGGCACAAAATTTTTTGACACAGATTAACACCGATTTACACTGACAAGATACTATACTATCAAATCCATATTAAGCCGCGTTGGCGGTAAGCCCTGAGACCTAAGCCGCAGGCTTATAAAATTGCCTGCGATAATGCAATTACTTCTGGTTCTGTTCTTGGAAATCTTGCCATAATAAAATCCTTTCAATAAAAAGATACATTCCTTTTTCCCCGCAGGTCTGCGGGGGACTTGTCTTGTATTTTTCTCTTACATCGTTATCAATTTTGTTTTTGGTCTATTCTTGCAGCTATTGCATAGCGGTCTTTTCATATTTTTCTATAGACACTTCTACTGCCGAACGATGAGAGTCAGGCGCGCGCTGTTTGCGTCGGCTGCAACGACTTGTTAGGCATACTTACTTCTGTCGAATTCGCTGAATTAATGACTGCGTGATTTGCGCGGCAGCACCGGCAATGTCCTTTCTCATCGTTCGGTCCGCCATTGACCCTTCTACGCCACCCCATCCATTTTGCCAGCTGACGCCAGCGAGAATTTTCCCGTCGGTTGTGCTGTTAAGGCGAACGCTCGCACTCTGTGGTCGACCATCGTTTCCTGCAGATGCCTTAACCGAGAGATAGGCGTCAATGTTTTTTTCCTTGAGTTTGCTCAGGCTTTGAGGCTGCGTGAGTTCAAATTCATCTAAATTAAGGCGAGCCATGAGGGCAGTCATTGCGCTCGCGTCAATCACATTAAATCCGTGGTTGGCGAGTTCGACACCTATCGCGTCAGCCAATAAACCACCACCGGGTGTGAGCGCAATTGTATTGATGGGTTCGGAAATTGGAGAAGCCCCTCCAGTTAAAGATACCCGCGAACCGGCACATCCAGCGATAAAAAACGACGCCAAAATCAGAACAAGCCAACGATTCATTTCATCTCCTTTTGTATGCCTAACAATGATTATACAGTCTGTATAATACGGCAAACACAGGCTGTTTCTTTCTGTATAAGAAGTTCCTGTATTTTCTTGTTTATTCGCCTAACTGCCTTAAGGGAAAACCAAAACCGGGGACAGTAAAACCGGGGACAGTCACCTATTTTTTCATTCTCTTTTTTTGTTTTTCTGCGTGCTGCACGCTAATCGCCTTTTTGCCCATTTACAGCGCCACTTTTATCGCCCTATAATAAGCCGCCTTTTGGGGGAAGTCAACCGATTTTGCCTGTGATTCTCAAGTGATGCGCCCCCTGTTATTTGTCTGCGATGGGAGCGATGTTTTGCGATAAAAAGCTTGACGAAAAGCACGAGAAAGCTATATTGAGCCGTCTTGCCGCGGATGTGGCGGAACTGGCAGACGCGCAGGCTTCAGGTGCCTGAGAGTGGAAACGCTCGTGGAGGTTCGACTCCTCTCATCCGCATTAAGAGCCTATCCGAAAACCGGTTCTATTCCGGCCGGCTGCAAAGTCCGATGCCTGCGTTGTCGGGCCAAAATCGTCCTCGATGTAGCTTCGGCTACACCTGCGGCGATTTTGACCCTGCCGTCTTGGCCTCGAACTTTTCGCTCGGCCTCATAACGACCGGGTTATTCGGATAGGCTCTAACACCCCTTAAAACGTCTTTTTTGCAAATCCGCCTTGCCCGACGCTTTACGCCATTCCTTTCTTTTTTAAGGCCCAAGGCCCGCAGGAGACGATAAACAAACATAGAAGAACTCTACAGCGCAACTAACATATTGCTGTGTCGGCTATAACCTGTTTGATTATATGGAGTTAAATCCTAAATCCTAATATCTAAATCCTAAACAAATTCAAATAACCAAAATCCAAATGTTCCAAACAAGACTGTCGTTTGCCGGTGTTATTGTTTTGGTCATTTTTATTTTGAATTTGTTTAGTATTTCGGATTTAGTGCTTAGGATTTTTGACATAGCATCGTTACAAAGATTATTTGCGCCGTAGTATTTGCTGGGAATATGCAATGGCAGGTGCCCTTGAAAACCTTCAAATGACGGCCGGTCAGCTCCGTCCGGCAGTGCCGGCTGCGCTCGGTTTTATCTGCGTCTGGCTGGGCCTTTGTATCTGGCTGGGCGGGCTTCGCTGGTTAAAGGCTGTTTCCGCATTTGCCGCCGTCTCTGCCGGCTTTGCCGCAGCCTGGTTCCTGACTGACCGGAGCCTGATGCCTTTACTGCTCCTGCCCCTTTTTGCGGGGGTGCTGGCGGTTTTTATCGACAAACCCGCAGCGGTCCTTCTGGCAGCCGTCCAGGTCGTAATTATTGTCCTGTCAATCCTCGCAGCCCCTGCTCTGGCCGGCCCGCAGTTGTGGGAAAACCCGCCGACAGTCCAGTTGCCTCAGGGCGCCGCGTCGTTAAGTATCCCGGAAAGTCTGCATCTGTTGGCCCGGCAGACCGCCTTTTTTGCCTCAGGGTTCTATCAGGCGTTTCTTGGCCTCAAATCGCTGTTTTGGGTCGCTTGTGCCGTTATTGTTCTGGCCGTTGCGGGAATCGGACTGCTCTGGCCCAGAGGCGTCTGTGCTCTTGCCTGCGCTGTCCTGGGAACGGCGGGTCTGTACCTTGGTATGTTTTTTTTACTTGTCTTTAAAGGCTCAAAACCTGTTGACTACCTGCTTTCACGACCGGCCCTGTTCGCCTTGGTCGCCCTGGGAATGATTACCCTGGGCACACTGGCGAGTCTGGTGTTTTGTCCGGCCCGGTCAAAATCCTCAACAAAAACAACTGCAAAGGAGATTGAATAATGATTAACTGGTCTGTACTGGCATCCGTTACGGAGCCCCAAACACAACAGCCCGCGGGGCAGGTTGTACCTATCGATGATGTGTGGAATCAGATTGCCTCGCTGAACTGGCAGGAGGCCGTCGTCGGAATCGCCTTTGGAATCGTCTGTCTTATGTACGGCTGGCGAATCTTCCGTGTGCTGGTGGTGATATGCTTTGGACTGATTGGCATCTTTGTCGGTATGATGCTCGGCCAGCGGTTCGGCGGCAGCGAACACAGCGAACTATGGGGCGGCGTACTGGGCATGATAGGCCTGGCGGCTCTGGCGATTCCACTGATGAAATGGTCTGTCTCGATACTCGGCGCCGTCGCCGGCGGCATCCTGACCGGAGGCCTGTGGTACGCCCTGGGACTATCGCAGGACTACATCGCAGCCGGTGTCATCATCGGCTTAGTTGCCGGCGGCCTGATTTCCTTCATCCTGCTTAAGGTCTCGGTTATGCTCTTTACCAGCCTCGGCGGAAGTACCCTGCTGATTACCGGACTGCTGGCGCTGTTCCATCAGTACGAATCGACTATCCGCAACCCGCCGAC
>JBGSSG010000203.1:0-3816 GCA_041737185.1 Anaerohalosphaeraceae bacterium | reverse complement strand
CTGATTTTAACAGACCCCTCACATTCGTTCGGGGTGACCTGCGAGCAGGTCAGATTCCTCACCCCGCCAAAAGCGGGGATTCGGAATGACGGCTTCCAGCCTCATCAGTGTTTTCTACAAAGCAGTATGTTCCATTTTGGTATATGCGAACCAAAATGGAACAAAAGAAGATAACCCGGCGGTTAAACATTGCTTACAATAGATAAACTCCGCCCGTCTGAGCCAAAACGGTACAGTCTATCAAATCAGATGTTCTCGGTGAGCGATGGATGCGATGCGCTTAACTCGTTTGTATTTAAATACTTAAAAAAATCTTCAAAATATTTCCCGGCCTGGCACGGCAGTTGTTATATGTTAAACGGAAGAAAAAAGTGAAGACGCAGAGAATCAGTTTTCTGGATTGAACAGGTTTGAGTTGGAATGTTTATTGTCGCCAAAGCAAATGTCTTGACTGTAGGGATTGAAAACAAAATCCAGGCCCTGCGGGAATTGCCGATACGACTGATTAGTCTGCAGTATGGAAAAGAAGCCATTCGCTCTTTTAAAAATGAACAGTTTGACAGCGTAATCAGCCACTGGCACCTTTCGGATATGGACAAGGGAGCTTTCCTGAAGAACCTTCGGGGAGTCAGGCCGGATGTCCCGACCATCGCGGTAATCCAGGCCGACAACCCGGCCCAGGAAATCGAGGCAAGGAGTCTCGGAGTCGCGGCGGTGGTTACAGAAGACTGCTCCGACGACCACTTCAGGGATGTCGTCTGTGCCGTCCTCGGACTGGAAAACGCCCATTCTATTGCCGAGTTGTACGCTGTAAAGGAAATTTGAGGGACAGAAAACAAACCGCTTCAAAACAATTTTTGAAAAACAGGTTTTGTGTTTCCTCATCTCCCGGATCGGCAGATGGACTGCTGGTCCAGGAAGAAAGCAACACACCCGGAAGGGTGTGATGAGAAGATCTTTCCTCCTCCTCCAGTTGGGTCGGAGGCCTTCATTCGAAGGGTTCCGGCCCAACATTAAAGGCTGCACGGTGCGGAAACCGTGAGACTATAAATCTTTCCTCCTCCTCCAGCCGGGCCTGGGGCGCGACAAACGCCTCAGGCCCGGCAATTTTTTGCGCTCCCGGCCTTTTCCCATTTGCCACAGTCAAAAGGGTTGATTTTACCGGGGCTGCGTGGTATCCTGCCGGCAAAGAATAGACGTATGAAAGGATTTTTCGATGAGATACACAGGGATACTTTTGGCAGCGGCGTTCGTGGGGCTGATTTTGGCCGGTGGATGTGTCGAAAGAAAACTTACTATTGTTACCGCCCCCCCAGATGCCATTGTCTGGCTCAACGATGAAGAAATAGGTACTGCGCCCGTATCTGTCAACTTTAACTGGTACGGCGACTACAAGGTCAGGATTGAAAAGCCAGGGTATGAAATTCTCAATACCCATCAAAAACTTCGACGCCCCATCTATGACTATTTCCCGTTTGACTTTTTCGCCGAGGTCCTCTGGCCTGGGAAAATCAGGGATTCTTATACCTGGTCGTTCAAACTGGAGTCTGCCAAAATCGTCCCCGCTGAAGAATTGATTCAAAAAGCACAGCAAATGCGGGAAGACCTCAACAGAGAAAGCCAAAATGCCGACGGGCGTGTAACTGGCGAACCTCAACTGTCGAAGTAATTTTTAGACTGTTGCCCGGTATCCGTGGCCGTGAACCGTCTTGATGAAGGTACGATTCTGGCCGAGTTTTTTCCGCAAGGCGGCTATATGTACATCCACCAGCCGCTCAGTCGGAGCGTCCAGTCCCGCCGAACGAAGTTTTGAAATCAGCTTCTTGCGGCTCAAAACCTGACCCTGAGCCTCAACCAGCGCCGTAAGCAGCACATATTCGGCTTCAGTCACATCCGCCGCCTGGCCCTGCACAAACACCTGCCTGCCCGACGGAAAAATCCTCACCGGTCCCGCAGCCAGCACCTGCTGCACTTTCCCCGGCTCCGGGTACGCTCGCCGAAGGACCACTTCCATCCTGGCAAGAAGTACCTTAATACTGAAGGGTTTGGTTATATAATCGTCCGCGCCGACGCTAAGGCCCACTATGATATCCGTCTCGCTGTCCTTTGCCGTCAGAAGGATTATGGGTATGCCTGCGGTTTGGGCGTCGTTTTTAAGCTTAGTCGTTAGCCGGATGCCGGATACATCCGGCAGCAAAACATCCAGCAGAATCAAATCCGGCCTGTCTGCCCCGATTACAGACAACGCCTCTGTTGCGTCGCAAGCTGTCCGAATTACATAGCCCTCCTGGCCCAGCGCCATTTTCAGCAGCTCAAGCAAATCCTTCTCGTCATCGACTACAAGTATCTTGGCATTCATATTCGCGGATTATACCTCACAAATCACGAGCGTCAACAAAAACCTCATAAAAGCTTAATATGTTTTTAACAATCGGTCAGAATTCTTCTAACAAAAAAAATGCCGCGGTTAAGCGGCATTTTTTTTGGGCATCTGTATGAATTTCTGCTATCTGCCGGCTGATTGCCCGCGCCATCCCTGGATTTCCTCTGCGAAAAAATCAAGGAAATCGCCCGCGCCTACGGCGTCCCCATCATCCGCAGACCGGCGCTGGCAAGGGAGATTTTCGCCACGGTCAAAATCGACAAGCCAATACCTGAAAAACTCTTCACCGTCGTAGCCGAAGTTCTGGCACTTATCCATCGCCTCCGAAAGGCAAAATAAACCCTTGAACCGCACAAAATCCGGACTATACTGATTGTTAGTCGTTAGTATTCTGATTTCTTGAGTTCTTGTCATTTGACTGCGCTGGTATGGATGATGAAAAGCAATGACCAATCGCCGGAACGTCGGCCAATGCGGTATAACCCGGACGTTCTCTACATAGCGGCCGCTCTGAGTCCGGCGGCGGGACTGCTGCTGCCCCTGCCGGGCCGGGCAATCGATATCGGCTGGGTATGCTCTCTTTCCCTGACCGCCTCGCTGATTATTATATGTCTGCTGGCAAAAAACACATCCCAGCTTCACGGCTTTGCCCCTTTGCTTGCCTCGACTATTCTGCTGCGTCTTTTTTTAACCGCCGCCTCGCTCAAGCTTATCCTGCTAAGCGCATCAAGCCCCGCCCTGATTGCCCTGCTCGGAAATAAGTTCACACAGGCAAACCCGGTGCCGGCTGTTTTAGCGTCGGCAATACTGCTGGCTGGGTGCCTGTCGGCGGTATTCCGATGCGCGCCGGCAATGCGCCGGGCAGCCTTTGATTTTGCCGCACGGATTCTGCCGCTCAAGCGAGCCGGACTGCAGGCCGACCTGGGCCTGCAGGTAATCTCGCGGCAGCAGGCACAGAATCTGCTCGAAAAAATACGCAGCGAATCGAGACTGTTTGCCTCCTTCGCGGTTGCTTCAGTTCTTCTAAGACTCGAATCAGCGGCAGCGGCCTTCTTTTTGCCTGTGCTGCTTACCTTAAAAGTTTTCTACGCATCCAGACGGTCGCAATGGCTGCCGCAGGATGCGTTTGCGATTCTATCTTATGGCGCGGGACTGGCCTGCCTGCTGTTCATACCGGCAGCGCTTTCAGCCTGGGCGTGCGCGTCGCTTACTTCGAGGGAAAAACTCTCCCTGCAAGCCCAGCCCGCCGATTCAAAAGAACAAAACCTGGCAAAAGTACATATAGTCTCACACAATACCGGCAAAACCGAACAGGTCGAACTGCTCAACCCCGATTTTGCGACTAAGCCTGCCGCCGCGAAGAAAAACGATGAAAATATCGTCGATTTCGAGCCGCCTGCCGCCGCCCCGCAAGCCCCGCCAGTCCAGCCCCT
>JBGSSG010000202.1:0-4311 GCA_041737185.1 Anaerohalosphaeraceae bacterium | reverse complement strand
CTGATTTTAACAGACCCCTCACATTCGTTCGGGGTGACCTGCGAGCAGGTCAGATTCCTCACCCCGCCAAAAGCGGGGATTCGGAATGACGGCTTCCAGTCTCGTCAATGTTTTCTACAAAGCAGTAATTATGATATATTGAAAATGGCCATTCGTCCACTCTTTTCACAAGGCCGTGTTTAACGTGCACCCGGCCGCGATTTACCCGTTTTGCAGACAGTTGTTCATTGACCAGACCCTGAAACCGATTTATAATCCCGCCATAAAAGAGATTAACCAAAGCTGGCTAAGAGAAAACTTATGGAAACCGTCCTTATTACAATTCTAATCGTCCTTGCCCTGCTTTTGGCCGGCCTGCTGGTGTTTTTGCTGTTGGGCCAGGCCGGCACGGGACGGGCTCTTGCCGGACAGGACTCAAGTATCGAACTGCTCGGCCGGCAATTGGAGGTGCTTCGCGCAAACCAGGAGACGTTCGGACAATCGGTCAGCCAGAACCTCCAGACCGGTCAGAAAAACCTCACCGACTTCCTTACCCACAGCGGCCAGACCCTCGGACAGGTACGCGAACAAATCGGAAAACTGCAGGCCGACAGTCAGCGTATGATCGAAATAAGCGCAGACCTCCGCACACTCCAGAATATCCTCCAGGCTCCCAAGCTCCGCGGCCAGCTCGGCGAAAGCTCTCTCGAAAACCTCCTCAAAACCATCCTCCCCGCCGACCATTACTCACTCCAGCACTCCTTCCGAACCGGCAAAAAAGTGGACGCCCTGATTCGGCTGGCGCAGCACAGTGTTTGCGTGGACGCCAAATTCCCCCTCGAAACCTTTACGAAAATGACCGCCGCCGCGGACGATGACGAGAAAAACAAACTAAGACGTATCTTTCAAAAGGATGTCCAGAATCATATCGACAAAATCGCCGATTCCTACATCCTGCCCGATGAGGGGACGCTCGATTTTGCTCTTATGTACATTCCAGCCGAAAACGTCTATTACGAAACCGTCGTCAAATACGCCGCCGACCGGATGGACCTGGCCGAATATGCCCTCGCAAAAAAGGTCATACCCGTCTCGCCCAACCTCTTATATGTGTATCTTATGACGGTGGTGATGGGCCTTCACGGCCTGCAAATCGAAAAACGCGCCGCCGAAATCCAGACGCAACTCAAAAAAACCGCCGCCGACTTTAACGGCTTTCTCGACACCTGGCAGACCATCGGCTCGCATTTGCGCAACGCCCAGAACCAGTACGACTATGGCCAGTCAAAACTAAACAAATTTTCCCTCCACCTGAACCACATCCACACCGACCAACAACTGGCAGACTCCCAGACCGACACGTAATACCGTCTTATCTCCCGCAGCCGTGAAAGAAAGACTTGTTAATTGGAACAGCAATTGTTTTGAAAGAAGGAAATGGAGTTAAATCCAATATCTAAATCCTAAACTCTAAACAATATCAAATGTTCAAAATAATAATTTTCAAAACAAAAACCGCATATCAGCAGTTTTGAACTGTTTGGATTTTCGGTCATTTGGATTTAGCGTTTGTTTAGGATTTAGAATTTAGAGCTTCGGATTTTTAACATAGCATCGTTATTATTTGCGCTGTAGTATTAAATTCGTTACAGAGGCTTGTTTCGTGGAGATTTTATGATAGGCAGGATTTGTCTGATTACGGCGGTTGTTTTCGCGATACCCGGAGGGTTGTCGGCGGCGGATATATCTTTGATTCCGCAGCCTGGGAGTATGGAAGTAAAGCCGGGGCGGTTTCTGTTTGACCCGAATGTGGTTGTTTTCTGCGGCCCAGGCGCCGCCGATGAGGCCGCCAAACTGATTGATATGCTTGCCCCAGCTATGGGATACAGCCTAAAGACAGTCGAGCAAAAACCCGCCGGAAAGTCCATATCACTGACTCTCGACAAAGAGTATTCCAGCCTCGGGCCGGAAGGATACAGGCTCAATATCGCCGCCGATGCGATAAACATCTCCGCCTTCGACGCCGCAGGTCTGTTTTACGGAATCCAAACGCTAAGACAACTCCTGCCGCCCGACATCTTCGCATCCTCCCCTGCCCCCAAAATCAAATGGTCTGTCCCCTGCGCCGACATCACTGACAAGCCCGCCTTCAAATGGCGCGGCCTGCACCTTGACGTGTGCAGACATTTTTTCCCAAAAGAGTTTATCAAAAAATACATCGACCTGCTTGCTCTGCACAAGATGAACATCTTTCACTGGCACCTCACCGAAGACCAGGGCTGGCGCATTGAAATAAAAAAGTACCCCCTGCTCACAGAGGTAGGGGCCTGGCGGGATGAAACGCTCATAGGCAGCGCAGGCGTAAAGCCCTGGAGTTTTGACGGCAAACGCTGCGACGGCTTTTATACGCAGCAGGATATCCGCGAGATTGTCGCCTATGCGAAGGGGCGGCATATTACGGTCGTGCCGGAGATTGAAATGCCCGGCCACTGCCAGGCCGCGCTGGCCGCGTATCCGCAGTTCGGCAATACCGGCGAAAAAATTCCCGTTATGACTTACTGGGGAGTCAGCGAGAATGTGTTTAACGTCGAGGACAGGACGTTCGAGTTCTTGCAGGATGTCCTTACAGAAGTGATGGAGCTTTTCGACTCGCCATTCATCCACATCGGCGGCGACGAAGTCCCAAAAACACAATGGCAGAAAAGCCCTGACGCACAGGCAAAAATCAAAGAGTTGGGCCTGAAGGACGAGGGCGAGCTTCAAAGCTGGTTTATCCGGCGGATAGATAAGTTTCTGGCGGGCAAGGGCAGACGTCTTCTCGGCTGGGATGAGATACTTGAAGGCGGACTTGCCCCCGGCGCAACGGTGATGAGCTGGCGCGGCCAGGCAGGGGGAATCGCTGCGGCAAAGGCAGGTCACGATGTCGTTATGGCCCCTGGCAGCCATTTGTATTTCGACCATTACCAGGCCGACCCAAAAGGCGAACCACTCGCTATCGGCGGCTTCACGCCACTCGAAAAAGTCTATAGCTTCAATCCTGTCCCCGCGGAGCTTGACGAATCGCAGGCAAAACACATACTCGGCGCCCAGGGTCAGGTCTGGACCGAGTACATACGCACGGAAAAACAGGTCGAGTATATGGCGTATCCGCGGGCGATTGCGCTGGCGGAGGTTTTATGGACGGACGCGGACAGGAAAAACTACGATGATTTTCTTGGCCGATTGAGCGGGCACCTGCGCCGGCTTGATTTGCTTGACGTTTCGTATTGTCCGCTGAGCAAGAGCGGCGGTATGTCGGCAAAGATTAAGCGAAGCAAAAACGGCGAGGTTTCGATGCGGTGCTGGCCGGCGAAGGCGATAATATATTATACCGTTGACGGCAGCCTGCCGGGGCCGGAGTCGCTGATGTACGAGGAACCTTTTGATTTTTTGAAGGCGGGCGTCATTAAGGCCATCGCGATATTGGATGAGCAGAGAGGGGAAATTGTCGAAGCGGAATTCGGACCGGCGAAAAAAAACTGGAAGATAGCCGCGGTATCAAGTCAGCAGGCAGGCGAGGAAGCGGAAAAAGCGATTGATGACGACACTGATACCTGGTGGCACAGCGAGTATATCGAAAAAAGCCCGGCTCATCCGCATTATATCGATATTGATTTGGGGCAGGTGTTGAACCTTGCCGGCGCGACATATCTTCCGCGTCCGATGGTCGGCAACGGCACGGTAAGAAGGTATGCTTTTTATGTCAGCGCCGACGGTCAGGCCTGGCAGAAAACTGCACAGGGCGATTTTGAGGATATAAAGACAAATCCCGGCCTGCGGAAAATCCTGTTTGAAAGCCCGATGCAGTGCCGGTTCGTTCGGTTCGAGACCTTGTCGGAGATTAACGGCAATCCCTGGGCAAGCGCAGCCGAAATCGGCATCCTCCCCGCGGAAAAATAACCCCCATCTGCCTGCTCCGCTCAGGTCACGCTTACTTTGTCACATATCACGCTTACAACGCCTTGATGTAATCTTACAATGCCTTGTTGTAAATATGCAGATAGCTGTTTTTGACTTTTAAACGGTGGTTGACCCTAATGGAATTCCAGATTTCCCCTTTCTTTTAACTTTCTGGGACTTCTGAAAAACTGTTTCACCTCGAAGAAAACCAGTCTTTATGGTGTCGTAAAGCAGGATGGTTTTCTGGAAAACCGAGTTATTCAGAGGTCTCTTCTGTAAGATATTATTTAGTGAACTTTCGCATTTTTTTGGTCAATAGTTTTCATAATGAAAAACTGTAAAAACAAAAATGGCCTGCCGATGAAATGGGTAGATATGAACCTATTTCACGGA
>JBGSSG010000165.1:0-6919 GCA_041737185.1 Anaerohalosphaeraceae bacterium | reverse complement strand
GCAATAGATTATAATGAGTCGGCTATGTTGATACGATGCAAATGAGGTGTTTTACTCTTGGAAATTAAGAGAGAAAGGATGGTTGTGCATAGGATATTAGGTATTAATACTTATGTTCACTTAGGGGTATTTTCTAATTTTTTTTGATTTTTTTCTTGCAATTTGCATTGCAAAGTTGTATTTATAGTGTTAGTATAAAACTTGTATCTTTGACAATGTGTTCTTCGAAGCGGTTTTGGGCTGTCTATTCCTTAGCGGGAATTGACAGATATAAAAGCTCCTTCTGCCGCCCGTTACTTCAGTAGCCCTGGGAAGTTCACCGACTTCCTCCTCCTTCTGCGAAGTGCGGGCGGTTTTTTTTTGCGCAAAGATATTTTCCCCAGTTCATCCCAATAAAAAAAGGGACCATAAAAAATAGTCCCTTTCGATAACAATTTTTCGGATTGCAGAATAAATTATTGGGGCGGCGCCGTGTTTTCCTTCTGTTTTTGCTTTTCATAATTTTTCTGCAGGATTCCCCTGAACAGGAAGATTAAACCCAAACCGAAGACAACTATAGGGATAATCAAAAAAAGTGGCTCTATTCTCCCCCCTACAGAGGCAATTCTTGTACACACAAAAAATCCCGCCAATGCCAAGCCGACAAAAAGAAAACCTATGCCTGCCGAGAGACTTCTGACCCAGTTGACTTCGCGATTTCGAGGTTTGGCTATCAGGTCGGAAATGGGCAGCCCTTTTTCCATCGCCGCCAGAATCTGCAAGTGCCTGTGTTTTGACCTATAAAAACCGAGTAACAGAACCATGACAAACGGCAATAGAATCAGAAACATATAAACCGCCGCCATAAACATTGGTACCATCGGGTCAACCACCACATGGTCGCCACCCACCCCTGTTACTTCAACGACTCCACTTGCCAATAATGGCATCATTTGTGTCTCCTTTCCAATAGAGTATTTTTGTTTTATTACCGTATAATAAGTCTGAAACGGAATCCGGCCGGTTTCAGATTTTTGAAACTTTTTTTGGGATTATCCCGACTCATAGAGAAACAGGGAATACGATTGGGAATGCCGTCAGAAAAAACCGGAGAGGATATTTGTGTCGCCTCGCTTAAACGCGGCGACAGCGGAACGTTTACGCGTTTTGTCCGCGACTATCAGGATATGGTTTTCGCCTGCTGCAGGGCGGTTGGATTAAGAGGGGAAGATATCGAGGATGCGTCCAGCGAGACCTTTCTGGCGGCATATAAATCTATTAAAAATTATAATGGAAAGAGCAAGCTGAGCAGTTGGCTGTGGAAAATCGCCTATTACAAGGCCCTGGACTATCGCAAAAAAGAGCAAAACAAAACAACGCCTGCAATGATGGAAACTCTCGCGGCACCGGCGGCGACGCCGGAGATGAATTTGTCGGTTGAGGAACAGAATGCCGTCGTCTGGCAGGCGGTACAGCGGCTTTCGCAGCCGCAGGCTGCGGCGATTGTGCTGTACTACCGGGAAGGCAAGTCCATCGAAGATATCGCCCGCATCCTTGAAACGCCGGGAAATACGGTCAAAACTTATTTGCACCGGGGACGTAAAGAACTTTACAGTCGATTACAGTCTATCTGGGAAACTGATTATGTCCGAAAATAAAAACAGTGAAGAAATGTTCGATTTGCGGCTGGCAGCGAGCCTGAAAACCACTCTTCCCGCCAATCCTGCATTTTCGCAAAAGGTGATGCGGGAAATAGAGTGTATGAAGGCACAGGAGCTGCTTAAACGAGTCGTCCGGCAGGAACGTATGGCTGGGGCGGTACTTATTCTGGCGGCGGCAGGCGGGCTGGGATTGCTGTGTTGTCGGCCCGTATTGCGAATGATTTATTCGATGTTGGAATCAGGACTGATCGCCCTGATTCGGACGATTATGGAACCGGCGCGTCTGAATCTGGGTATGGTTGCTCTGGTTTTATTCGGTTTGTGCCTGTTGGCCAAAAGCCTGTGGGACAATCTGACATCCGAAATGTAAAATTTACACGAATTATAAAATTCATAACCACTTCAGATAGAAATAGTTGTGAATAAAGCACATTTTTTCTTTCACTCCTGTTCGGTTTTTGTTAGGGTTTTAAGGCGGCTTTTGCCGATATCATATCTTGTCCCTTTTGCGGAGCGGAGCAAGACGGAAAGGTAATGATATGAAACCAAAACGATTCTATTTGAAACCGGCAGATGGGCCTTTGTGTAAGTTGGGTCCCGGGGGCGATTATACAAGCCAATGGCCTGCAGCTGGCGCTGAAGTACCGAAAGCAGCGGACGGCGGCAGCTCGATAGGCAGGCTTCTGGCGGCGATAGCGGAGATTGTGGGACTTGCGATTCAGCCTGAACTGCTTACCGAGATGTACGCGGTAGAGGCACAGGGGGATTTGTCAGGCGATAAGGAGAAAACTCGATATGAGCAAAGTGGGACCGTTTCATCAGTCTGGGCTGACGCCAAAACAGCTTGCGGTATTGGAGGAGATTTCGGATTTTTCGTCCAGTCGATGTTATTCGGCGACGATAGCAGAGCTTTCAGCAAACCTAAACGTAAGCCGGCCAACCGTGTTCGAGCACATTGCCGCCCTTCGAGAAAAAGGACTTCTAACGCCTTCGGACGGCAGGGTACGCTCTTTGCGTTTAACAGCTCAGGGCAAAAGACTGCTTGAGTCTGCTGCGGAGCAGGGGTGTTTTTGTGAAACCGTTCGGCAAAGCTCGATAGAGCTTGCAGGCAGGGTCAGCGCAGGTTATGGAATCGAGGCGATAGAGGATAAAAGAGCATTCGGCCTTAGCGAGCTTTTTGGACATAATGGGGATTTGTTTGCCCTTGAGGTCCGCGGCGAAAGTATGAAGGGGGCGGGGATAAATGACGGGGATTATCTTATCTGTCGGTACGCCCAGACGGCGGAGAACGGGCAGATAGTGGCGGCCCTTTTAGATGAGAACAGGGCCACGGTCAAACGATTTTTCAGGGACAAGCGAGGCGCCCGTCTTATGCCCGCCAATGACGCTTTTGAGCCGATATATTCGCATAACTGTCAGATTCAGGGGGTGGTTGTGGGGCTGGTTCGAAGATTCTGACCGTGGTTGTTTTTTGGCAAAAAGAATCCCCCGTCGGAAAAAACCGGCCGGGGGATACGCCAAAAGAAGTCTGTCAATCGAGGAAAGCTTTCTATAATAATATCTCGGCGGGATGGGCGATTTCCTTAATAGGGAATGATACCTAATTTTGGGGCGGAAAATACTGAGCAGGCAGAAGTTATTAAAGTTTCCGTGAAGCGAAAATATCAATAGCTCTTTGACGGTACTTGCAGATTGTTAAGCCAGGTACGCCAGAGGTTGATGTAATCCTGTCCTGACTCGATAAATCCCTCATTGTGCGAACCTTCTATTCGGGCGAACTTTTTTTGCGTTAATGCGGCCTGGTAGAGTTTTTCCCCCATTGTAAAGGGAATGATTTCATCTTCCGTGCTGTGAATTACCAGCAGCGGGCAGTTGATTTTTTTGACGCTTTCGAGCGTGTTGTAATCGAATCTTGCAAAGGTTTTGACGGGCAGGAAGGGATAGTAGTGTTTGGCGATATCGACAAAAGAGGTAAAACAGCTTTCGAGGGCCAGTCCCGCCGGTGCGGTTTGTGAGGCAAGTTTGCCGGCGACTGCTCCGCCGAGAGAACGTCCGAAGAGAATGATATTTTCAGGCGGGATTTTTTTGTAATCGGTAAGCCAGAGCCAGGCTGCGCGTGCGTCGAGGTATGTGCCGAGTTCCGAAGGTCGGCCCGCGCTGTTTCCATAGCCGCGGTAGTCGAAGATGAGGCAGTTAAGGCCGAGGCGGTGGAAAATTTCCAGGCTATCGATGCGATTTCCGATGTTGCCTGCGTTGCCGTGGCAAAAGAGGATGGTAAAGCGAGCGTCGGGGCAGGGTATGAACCATGCGTCAAGCTTAATGTTGTCGGATGTGGTAAGTTCGACAGTTTCATAAGCAAGGCCGACGTCGGAGGGTTTGAAGAGGATATTTTTTTGTGGGAAATAGAGCATTCGCGGCTGGAAGGCATAGAGCAGTATAATCCAGCCGTCCAAAAGAATCAGAATCAGCCAAAGGATGGAGGTAAACATTGCTAAAAATCCTTTTTTAAGGCGTTTTACCAGCCAGGGGACGCAGAGCGCAGCCCCAGCAGTCAGGACAAGATACTGCATTGCAGTCATATTCCGGCCCTTGCAGAAGCGGGATTCATTTTGGGCGAAGTATTACGCCTTATTCTCACCGATGAAGCGATAAGCGATTGCGCCCAGCACGGCTCCGACGATTGGAGCAACCCAGAACAGCCAGAGCTGCGCGATTGCCCAGCCGCCGACAAACAAAGCGACGCCGGTACTGCGTGCGGGGTTTACCGAGGTGTTGGTGACCGGGATGCTAATCAGATGAATCAGGGTAAGCCCCATGCCTATGGCTATCGGGGCAAAGCCCTGCGGCGCTCGCTTGTCGGTCGCTCCGAGAATGACGATAAGGAACATCATCGTCATTACAATTTCGGTAATCAGCGCCGCAAACAACGAGTAATTACCGGGCGAATGGGCGCCGTAGCCATTTGAGGCGAAGCCGGCGGACACATCGAAGCCGGCCTTGCCGGATGCGATGAGGTAGAGAACGCCTCCGGCGACAATGCCTCCGAGTACCTGGGCAATTATGTACGGCAGCAGTTTGCCCGCTGGAAATCGTCCGCCCGCCCAAAGCCCGATGGACACGGCCGGGTTGAGGTGACAGCCCGAAATGTGTCCAATCGCGTAGGCCATTGTCAAAACCGTCAGGCCAAACGCGAGAGCAACGCCAAGCAGCCCGATACCGACGCCCGGAAATGCCGCAGCCAAAACCGCACTGCCGCAGCCTCCAAGAACCAACCAAAATGTTCCGAAGAATTCAGCGCTATACTGTCTCATTTGCAACTCCTTTTTTCAAAAATAATGATTTGTGTAAAAAACCCAACAATTATTATATACCGTTTTATACGCATCCGGCGTACTATACAAATCGAGTCATCGCCCATCGGCCCGGCTGCGCAGCCGAACCTTTCAATTCCACGATAATATCAAAATCTTCCTCTAAATACAATAACCTGAAGTATTTTTAAGAATACTGGATTCCCGCCCTCGCGGGAATGACAGGGACGCCAGTCCGCCTGCGGCGGATAAATCAGCCTGCGGCTAAATCTGGGAAATTCAGGTTTAATTTGCCATAATGCGGGATGTAAGTTAGAATTAAGGGACTTTTTTTGAGGGTTTATGCCGGAGAGAAAAAAAACCAGGACGATAGCAGTGGGCAGTGTCCGACTCGGATATGGGTATCCGGTAGTCATACAGTCGATGACCAAGACGGCGACGGCTGATGTTGAGGGGACGCTGCGGCAGGTTCGCAGGCTTGTCTCGGCGGGGTGCGGGCTGGTGCGCATCGCTGTGCCGACGAAGGCGGATACGCAAGCCTTTGGAAAAATCGCGGCCAGGTCGCCTGTGCCGCTGATAGCGGACATTCATTTTTCGCCTGCCCGGGCGATAGAGGCGATAGAGGCCGGGGCGGCAAAGATTCGGCTCAATCCCGGCAATATCAAAAAGCGGAAGGATATACTTGCGATAATTGACTGTGCAAAGAGGCACGGTACGGCGATACGGATAGGGGTCAACGAAGCCAGCATTCGGGATTTGAAACAGGATGTCGCAGCCGAGGGGCGCGTATCGCTTATGCTTACGGAGATGGCCAAGTACGTGCGAATGTTTGAGAAGGCGGGGTTTGAAAATCTTGTGCTAAGCGCCAAAAGCGCGGATACTTTACGGACGATTGAAGCCAACCGTGCGATAAGCGGCCGATTTGATTATCCGATTCATATAGGGCTTACGCACGCAGGTCTGGCGGAAGACGCGTTAGTGCCTTCGGCAGTCGCCCTGGGGACGCTGCTTGCCGAGGGTATTGGCGATACGGTGCGGGTGAGCATCGCGGGCGACCCCGTCGGGGAAGCGCGGATTGCCAGGCGGATACTGTCGGCGCTGGGGCTGTATGAGAGCGGCCAGCCGCAGCTTGTGGTATGTCCGACGTGCGGGCGGTGTCAGGTGGACGTTGTGGGGCTGGCTAAAAAGGTCAGGCGGCTGTTGCGGGATGTTCATTGGCCGATTCGGGTAGCGGTGATGGGGTGTGTGGTGAACGGGCCGGGCGAGGCTGCGGACGCGGATGTGGCGGTCTGTGCCGGCGCCGGCAAAGGATTTATATATCGCAAGGGCAGGAAGGTCGCAGCGGTCTGCGAGGAGAAACTGCTGGATGCGCTGCGGAAAGAAATTTTAAATCAAAAGCACTAAATCTGAAACAATATCAGATGGGGACACTTAGCCGGGACAGGGGATATATATTCGACATCCAGCGGTACGCGATACACGACGGGCCTGGGATACGGACGACGGTGTTTTTCAAGGGCTGTCCGCTGCGGTGCGCGTGGTGCCATAATCCTGAAGGTATAGACGGCAAGAGCGAACTTATGTACCGGCAGAGCCGGTGCGTGGTTTGCGGCCGGTGCATCGAGGTGTGCAGCGAGGGGGCAATCGAACTGAGCGAGGGCAGGGTATTGACAAACCGACAAAAATGCCGGGCGTGCGGTGCGTGCGTTAAGGTCTGTCCTGCGGAAGCGCGTGAGCTTGCCGGGGGGGAAATGACAACCGATGAAGTGATGGCTGAGATTATCAGGGACGTGATTTTTTTTGACCAGTCGGGCGGCGGTGCGACGTTTTGCGGTGGTGAGCCGCTGGCGCAGGCGGAGTTTCTGGGGGAGCTTCTTTGCCGATGCCGGTCGGCGGGGATACATACGGCGGTGGACACGTCGTGCTATGCCGACAGGAATGTCGTGGAGGGTCTGGCGGAAAAGGCGG
>JBGSSG010000153.1:0-2242 GCA_041737185.1 Anaerohalosphaeraceae bacterium | reverse complement strand
CCGGGCAGGTAAAGCAGATTCTCGACCAGCAGAAACGCGAGGAGGAGTTTTTGTCAAAAATGTCCCAGGGCGACTACGCCCTGTACCAGGCTAAGCTCGAAGAGCTGACTATCGGCTATCTCAACGCGATGGGATTAGACGCGTCGGCCTATCAGGAATTTATCGAACTGCAGAAAAAACGAAAACTGGATTATGTCGCCCAGCACGGCTATGACCAGGAATACGCCGAGCTGCTTGATGAAATGGCAAACGATGAGAACGAATTTCTCACCCGGCTGGGGATGAATTTCGATTCCTACAACAGTTTTATAAAGCAGTACACAGAACAGACAGGCGAAGAAATTGCTGCTGACCGTGAGCCGACAGAAACGCCGGCTGACAAGACAACCGATACAACCGACACACAAAATACGCAAAATACGACCGACCGGCAGGACGAGCAGACGTCGGGGCAGCAGAATGACGAACCTGTCGATCTTCGCGTTATCTTAAAAAAGCAATTCGGCTGGTCGGATGAGCAGATTAACAGTTTTTTATCGAACCAGTAGGACAGGCAATGCGTCAAAGATGTTTTCAAAAGCAATCATATAATGAGCCGGCGGCGTTCACGCTGATTGAGATTCTGACGGTATTGACGCTTTCGGCGATGATAATGGCCTCGACGCTGCTGATTTACGGCAGGGTGCGGACAAGTTCCGCGGCGATTGAGGCCAGGCTTGACAAGGACCGGCTGGCGCAGGAGCTTTTGCAGAAAATCGCCGAGGACATAGACCGTCTGGCTGCGCCGGGCTTTGACAGCGTGGTAAATATCGCCAATAAAACCGCCAACGCATATAACAGCGGCAGGCTTCTTATTGAAAGCCGTTATTACGACTCCGCCAACAAGCCCCAGATATTTGAACGCATAATCTGGCAAAGCGCTTATGACTCGATGAACGATTCGCTTATTCTTTATCGTGCACACACGGGGCTGAATCTTGAGGATAAGATAGTCGATGTCCAGCGAGACGGCCAGAGCAAGGAGGAATTGTTCGTGCCGGCCTGTCCGGGGCTTACGCGGTTTTCCCTGGAAGTTGTTCAGGGCGGCCAGGAAAAGCCCCTGTCCCAGTGGGTCAGCAGCAAGCTTCCCAATGCCGTGCGAATCGGCGTTTCGTTTGCGCCGCTCGAACAGATGCTCGACGGTTCCTATATCCTGCCGGAGAATAAAATTGTCTATCGAACCGTGGCGGTTGACAGGACAAGAGCTATCGCTTACAAGTTTGTTCCCAGAAATTTTGATTCTCAGACCGACCCCAACGCCATTGCCGAGCCGAACTCGCTGTCGGGTTTTCAAAATTCACTGACTCGGTCTAAGCAGACAGAACAATAAAAATGACGAACGTGATTAGAACAAAAAATTCCAGGCCGTTTTTGGCAGGGCGACGCAGTGGGCTGGCGCTTGCCCTTGCCCTGGTGGTTCTGGTGGTGCTGGCATCGGCTGTTGCGATTCTGTCGGCGCGGATTTCCAGCGCTCGGCACCGTCAGCAGTACATAATCGATTACCAGCAGGCCCGACACGGAATGGACTCGGCGCTGAAATATATGCTTGCGGTGATGCCGGGCAGGCAGTTTACGCCCATCGTTCGCGCCGGTGCGCCGGACTTTTCAGATTTATTCTGGATGACTCGCCAGGAGTGCGATCAGTATATTGCCAACTGGGCGGCGCAGGCGACCCCTGAGCAGATTGAAAAATATACTCGCAAAGCCCCGGCGGCCAGCCTGCAGCCCGAGTCGCAGTCAGGCGTCGCCGACGCCCTGCAGCAGTTAATCCGGAAAATGCTGGACGTCCAGCCGCCCTCGGCGGATGCGAATGAATTTGCAGCGTCCGATTACGGGCAGCAGACGGTATCTTTCGACCCCAATCAGATAGAGATTCCGGGCCCTTATGGGCCGAGGTGGCCGTATGTCATTGAGCCGATTGAAATCGAGATTGGCTCGGCAAAGGTACGCATTACCATTGAGGACGAGAACGCCAAGATGCCGTTAAGCTGGGGAGCCACTGCGGGAAAGCTTGCGGACAATCGCCAGGCTAAGGCCAGCATAGACACCTTTACCGAGTGGATGCAGATGGATAAAGAGCGGGCGGATGAACTGGTCGGGCAGCTCGATGAAATCGGCAAAAAGAAGGTCTTTGTGCCCAATCCGTCGCCTATTCTTCTGCAGGCCGCGACTTCGCCCTCTGTTCCGCAGCAACAGCAGCAGC
>JBGSSG010000037.1:0-5354 GCA_041737185.1 Anaerohalosphaeraceae bacterium | reverse complement strand
ATTGAATATGTGAAAGTCCACTGGACTTTGGCGCTCTCACTGAAACCGGCAAGTTTTATTACGGGAGAATCGCGTAAGTGTCAGTGCCCCGATCTGGGGCACTGCCTGCGTGTTCTCTCGTGGGCCTTGCCGGGCCTCAGTGGGGCGCGTTTCGGCGGTGCTCCTTTTTTGTACGTCGATTGCGGGGCGTGCCTGCGGGCGCAAAGGAGACCAAAATAAACTGGAAGGATTTATTTTGAGAGGGTATGGCAATGAAAAGGAAGGAAGAAATTTTCAGGGGGTCGATTCTTTGTCTTGTTCTGTGCATTCCATTTTTAACTCTACTTCCATCGGCAGCATCGGCGGCAACGCCTGCGGCTATTGAGAATGCAATCGAAACGGGCGTCGCCTGGCTGGCGGCTCAGCAAGATACCACAAACGGATACTGGGAGGATGGAAGCAACCGAGCAGGGCCTACGGGACTTGCGCTGGTTAAACTGCAGGAGCGGGCATTCGAGCTTGGCTATACCCCGTTTGACCCTTCCTATCCCTATAAGCAAAACGTAGAAAAGGGATTGGCATATCTTTTCAGCATACTTGACGTAATGAATATCTCCACACAGCCCGCCGGTAATCCCGACACCGACGGCGACGGCATTGGGGTGTTCGTGGACGATGGATACGCGACAACATACGATACGGGGATTACCATAATGGCGATCGCTTCCAGCCGTGCCCCGGACCGTATAGTAAATGCGCCCGGCTCGCAGGTGAATGGCTGGACGTACAAACAGGTACTGGTGGATATGGTCAATTATATGGCCTACGGTCAGTACGATTATGCGCCCAGTCGAGGCGGCTGGGGGTATTTCCACAATTCATCGAATGTCGATAATTCGAATTCGGGCTATGCCGTTTCCGGCCTGGGGTATGCCCAGTCGGTCAAGTATGGTTTCGAATGCGTGATTCCTCAATTTGTAAAAGATGAATTGATTCTTTGGGCCGATTATGTCCAGACCGACGGCGGGGCCGAAGATGGCGGTTCCGGGTATACTGCCCCTGGTGCCGGAAATATTCTTCGCACTGGCAATCTTGTCTGTCAAATGACGTTTGCCGGCAGGTCTGCGGATCATACGAATGTGCAGCGGGCCGTAGGCTACATTGGCCGGAAGTGGAATGAGTCAAATCAGAATCCGGGCTGGGGCAATCCGGCTTATTACAGCGGATCGCCTTATTATCAGGCGATGTACTGCACGGCCAACGGGCTTTCTTATGCCAGAATCGACACGATTCCTGTGGACGGCCAGCCGCGGGACTGGTATGCCGACTTTGCCGACGCGCTTGTGAATGCCCAGCAGGGCAGCGGCTGCTGGCCTGCCGACCCGTATGGCGGAAACGTACTTGCCACCGCTTGGGCGCTGCTGGCGCTGGAGAGGCCAGCTTATATTCTGGATTTTGAAAAAACAGACAACGTTGACGAAAACGACTGTAGAAGTCCGGGGCAGGAAATCACATACACGATCTGCTGGAATAATCAGGGCGACCGGACGTTCACTGATTGCTGGATTATCGATCGGCTGCCGCAAGGGGTAACATATACAGGCGGGCAGTGGTTATATGACCCGAACGAGCATACCTGCATCATTGACATCGGCGATATCGGGCCTTTCGATGCCAACTGTGTATCATTGACTGTCGAGGTTAATTACAAAGCAGAGCCGGGGATGAATCTGCACAATGTAGCGGAGATGTTCGCGGGCGACAGTTTGATTGCGTGGGCAACGGAAGATACGCCTGTTTGCTGTTGGGATACGGGGCCGATTATTTACGTCGATAAGGACGCTACAGGCAATAACAACGGGGTAAGCTGGATTGATGCCTATACCTATCTTCAGGATGCGCTTGCCCGTGCGCGGGATACGCAATGCGCTGACGTAAATATGATTTACATTGCCGACGGGACGTACAGTCCGGGCGTTTTGACGAGCAGCAGTTTTTCAATCCCCGACGGGATTTCTGTCTATGGCAGCTTTGCAGGCGCAGGCTTCCCCGACCCGTATTTCCGCGATACTAAGGCGTTCCCGACCATTTTGTCAGGCTATATCAGCGACACCGCCCGAAACGATACAGCCGTCCAAATGGGCGACAATTCACTGCTGGACGGCGTTACGGTTAAAGAGGCGGCCGCGTACGGCATTTATGGCTCGGGCGCCGATTTTATAATCGAAAACTGCCGGGTGGAAGATAATAAAGAATACGGCGTCTATGCAGAAAACGGCGATATCTCCATAAAATGGTGCTCTGTTAAAAACAACGGATACGACGGGATTCGACACATTGGAAACGGAAAGAGCGTCGCCATTGAAAATTGCCAAATATACGACAATCAGCGAAACGGGTTATATTTAAAAGATTCAGTTTTCACGGTAAGCAATAATGTAATTTGCAAAAGCGGCGTTGAAGACATTGTTTATTTTGGAATCTGGCTTGAGAATCCGATATCAGAATCGGTTGTTCATAACAACACGATTGCTTACAACTACAATGAGGCGATTTATTATTCTGACATTGACCCCAATCATGTCAATGCGCCGGATACACAGAACTGTATCCTGTATTACAACAATGACTGGGGCGACCAGTTCGCAGGGACAGCTTTTGCAACTCATTACTGCTGTATTCAGGACCCCAACGACCCCGACGGGATGAGCGAAACCTATTTCGGCGATTACAATTTCTCGCACAAGCCGGATTTTGCTTACGGCACAGACCCCAACAATATCCACCTTGCGTATACATCGTACTGCAAGAACAGGGGCAATCCATACCTTTCTTACGAAGGCCAGTTAGATATCGACAAAGAGCAACGTGTAGCCGATACCTATGCTGATGTCGGAGCAGACGAGGTTCACTGCCCGGATGTCTATAATGAAAGGGACTGGAACGCGGACGGCGTTGTCAATCTTGAGGAATTTGTACACTGGTCGCGCTCCTGGCTAAGTCATGACCCAAACGACCCCTATATAACAACAGACCCGAACAATATCGGCCAGCCAAATTATGCCGACCCGAATACAATTGCGCAATGGAGACTAACATGGAATCCGCGCTGCGATTTGAACAGCGACTACAATGTCAACCTGCCTGACTTGATAATTTTCGTTGATGATACGCCGTGGTTATGGACTGCCTGCTGGAAGCAGCAGGAATTACTTGAGCAGCAACAGATGCAGCAGATGTCAATGATGATGGGCGGAGGCGGACAAACGATAATGTCTTCCACTCCATCAACGTCTTTAGAGCCTCTCCAGTCTGCCGAAACAGCAACGCCTGCGATTGTTGAGCCGATAGAAATCGTTCCTGCAACGGAGCTTATTGAACCGATAGAGATAGACCCTGTGGTAGAACGGGAAAACCTGTTGTCGCTAGTGGAGGATATCAACGCCTTGATTAATGCTGGCGGCGATGACGCACAGGCGTGGCAGGAGATGAAAATTCTTTTGGAGCAAACCCTTGTGGATATGGAGGATACGACAAATGAACCGAACGAATTTTGATTTTTGTATCTGGTTGAGATACAATAACTTATGTTTGAAAGGGAGGAATTTATGAAACCGTTTATAACAGGAATTTTGTTAGTAGCTGTTTTGAGCGTTTCTGCATTTGCAACCTATGACTACACAATTACAAGTGGTTTTATTGGCACATTGACTTTGGAGAATTCAGAAACACTTTTGATGACAGGGGGAGGGGTGAACAGTTTAACCGGCAAAGATTTCAGTGTTTTAGAAATAAAAAATACAACCCCTTTTTCTATTTCTCCTTCGGGAGGAATCTGGACATTAGATTTAGGTAACTGGAGCCGGTTGAATTTTTCCGGCGGGCACATTAACTGGTTTGACATTGACGACTATGCGACAGCGGTACTTAGCGGCGGAAAGATTAATACACTTCGCAACTATAATGAACAGCCGGTCTATGACAAGCGTATTGAGATAATCTGCAAAAGTTATGATTACAACACGACCACGAAGAAACTGACCGGCATCTGGGGCGACGATACGAGTTTTAACATTCAACTGTCCGATTCGCCTCAATATACCTACACGCCGACCTATAACATTCTTGAGTTTACAATAATCCCAGAGCCAACTTCCTTGCTGTTGCTGGCTGTCGGCGGCCTGCTGATTCGCCGAAAATAATCAACTTGCTGGTGGTTGAATTGCGAGTCGAGAATTCTGAGTTCTGTGCTTGGGCGCTGTACGCTGAATCGTTGAAATAGCAGTATCTTGCTTTTTTTTGTTTTCACTCTTTTTTCACTTGCAAACCAAAACGCGCTGCGATAAAAAGTCTTTTGCTCTTTGAGAAAGTGTACAGGAAGTTTCAGGTTCGTCCCGCTAAGGCTTAAAAGCTTTGCCGGGGCGGATACAAAAACGGGAACACGGTGAAAATCCGTGACGGTCGCGCCGCTGTAAGCGCCTGATGCCGGAACAATCCGGCAAATCCGGAAAGCATTGTCTCACTGTCATAAAAGACGGGAAGGGGCTTTCCGGTAGGGGCGTAAGCCAGAAAACCTGCCTGAAACATTCGCGTTTTGCTGTTCCCGCGAGTCGGAACACGGCGCAGGATTTCTATCGGCGGCAGGTTTATAGCTCCTGTAGTGAGGCCGGCGATACGAAAAATCCTACGATATCCAAAAGCCGTCGTTTCCCCAATTCGGAAACGGCGGCTTTTTTTATTGGTATATGCTCACCGTGAGCGGAAAAGATAAATTTTAGTATCGGCAGGGAGAGGAAAGGTATGAAAAGTAAGGTATTGTTTATGACAATGTGTTTATCTGTATGGGCGGCGCCGTCATTACAGGCTTATCTGATTGGCGGGCTGAACCTGAACGTTGACTACTGGGCCGGCGCCGGCTCCAGCGAATGCGTTGTCGCGATTGACTGGAACGCGACTAACGGCCCATACTCCACGGCGTTTCACGTTTTCGGATATCGCTGGGAAGGCGACAAAACTCTTGCCGATGCGCTGGCCGCAATCGACGCCGCAGGCGCAATTGATATTGTCTATGGCTACGGCGGCCAGTTTATCAATCATATATATTATAATCAGACGCTGCAGGACGGCGATAATCATACCAGCGTGGCCTTCACCGGCTGGTGGTGGCTCGGCGAAACGCAAAACGGCGGACAAACCTGGATTGATAATGCCGGCGCCATTACAACCGAACATCTCTGGAACGGCGGCATCGAGGGCGTCAATATCGACGGCTATAACTGGGGCAGCGAAAATATGACTATCCCGGAGCCGGCGTCAATGGCTGTCTTTGCGATAGGTCTGCTTTGGCTGAGAAGACGGTATGAGTAAATGGATGG
>JBGSSG010000112.1:0-2026 GCA_041737185.1 Anaerohalosphaeraceae bacterium | reverse complement strand
CTCCGCTGGCTCAGAGCTGGGCTTACTATCGATTCTCTCCCAAAGGCCCGATTTCCCTGCAAAACCCGTCCAGGCCGATACTGAAGCCTGACGATTTCGTTACCGGACTGTTCAGTTGGTTAAGCCAGGGCTCGCTGCGGTCGAACAAGAGTTTTGCCGTACTGGGGGCCGATTTTGTCAACAGCAATCATTTGAACCGGTACGTACTGAAGGATTCTATACTGTTGATATGTTCAAAAAAGGCGATGGTTGTGCCGGCAAAAGACAAGAAACCCGTTCGGCTGATGGATTTGTCCGAAACCGGCTTGCTAACCGTTGTCCGTGCTCAGATAAGCGCAAAAAACATATCCGACGGCGGCGCAAAGGATGACAAGGGCAACATAACATTCTGCCTGTCTCAGGTGCGAATGATTGTCAAGCCAGGCGAACAGGCCGGCAGCCTTCGCGGAAAAGGAGAAGCCCTCCATCCGATTGGGCTGCTTGTGAACGGCAAGCTTGTTCGTAAAAGCCTGTCTGAAACGATAACCTACACCAGTAAAGATTTCCGTAAAGACAAAACGGTATGGGTGGATTTTGTGTTTGAGGCGCCCAGCGGAATGACCGGAGTCCTGCTGGAATTCAAGCAGAACGCGGTGGCGGAACTGCCGCCGCCGGTCACCGGCAGCGATGAGATTGAACAGGCTCTGAACGCACAGTCTCCGGAAGGAGAAAGCCAGGAGGGGTTGCCAAATCCGTAGCAGAGTCGGTGAGAAATTGAAGGCGTATTGTCCGGTTTGATGTCTTAAAGACAACCTAAATACCCGGCGGTATCGTCGGGGTTTATGCGCAGACGGCTACTTCTTCCAAATCGATTTCCATCAGATGTTCCAGGTACATATCGAGGTCTTCGGAGCTGAACTGTGCCAGGAATTCAGGCTTGGCGCTGCGATTGATTTCGAGGATGTAGTCGATAGTCTCACGTTTGGTCATTGCCATTCTCCGTCAATTGAATATGTCGTCCGTGCTCACTGATAGAATATCGGTCCATATTTTTTGTTTTCTTGAATGAAGCACGAAAAAATGCGGGAAGATTGCTTTTACGGCTTTACACAATACCTTGTGAGCATTTGTGAACAACCACAACAGATAGCATTGTAAATAAAAAAAGTGCTGACGCTGTTAAAAACGTCCAATAAAAAACCATTGGACAGGGGTCGAAAAGGGCCGACAAAAATAAAATTTTTTCTTTTTTTGTACATTTATTATGACAACAATACCAGAATTGCGGCTTTGGCCTCAAAAATATCCGGTAAACCCGAATGATTGACTTAATCGAAAATCTGTACAATCAAAACCGAACCCGGACAGAACCGAAAATGAAGGTCTGGAGATACGCCGGTCTGCTGCTTACATATCGCTGCAGCGCCAGTTGCAGCTTCTGCTATTACTGCTGCGGGCCGCAGGGCGGGGGACTTCTCGATATAGACTCGGCCATCAGCGCCTGGCAGTCCCTGCGCACACTTTCCGGCGGCAATGCAAAGGTACATCTGACAGGAGGCGAACCTTTTCTGTATTATGACCGCATGGCTGAGCTTCTGGGCAAAGCTCATAAAACAGGACTTACGCCGCTGGACAGTCTGGAGACCAACGGCTCGTGGGCGACCGATGAGTCCATAGTTCGCGAAAGGCTGATATTTCTTGACGCCAATGGATTAGAGAGGCTTAAGATAAGCTGGGACGTTTTTCATGCCGAGTTTATAGACCCTCAGCCTGTGCGTCTGCTGGTCAGATTGGCAGGCGAAATTCTCGGCCCCCGTCGGGTGCTGGTCCGGTGGCAGCGGTATTTGGACAATCCCGTTGATATGCTGATTTCCGGGCAAAACAAACGGACATTATATTCAGAGGCGTTGCGTCAGGACCACTGCCGTTTTACCGGCCGAGCCGCAATGTGCCTGGCGGACCTTGCCCCTCAAAAACCGGCCCAAAGCTTCGCCGGGCAGAACTGCCGAGAGTCGATTTTGTCGGCCAAAGGGGTTCACATCGACCC
>JBGSSG010000092.1:0-6070 GCA_041737185.1 Anaerohalosphaeraceae bacterium | reverse complement strand
TCTCTTTTCGCGGACTTCGGTAAAAAGCCTCCCGCTCATTCCCCCCGAAAGAATGGATACAACAGCCATAATCTCATAATAGCCGGGACTTGAAATGGTCACCGTCGGCGTCAGCAGGGCGAAATGAACCTGTGCGCTTTCGGATGGGCAGTGGACGTATCGTGCACCGGCAGACTGCGCGGCAGGCCAGGCAAACCCTGACGCCGGGGCGTTTGAGAAAAGCCGTTCGCCATGTGCGCAAATCGCATCAAAATCGTATTTCCCCGCAACGGCAAATATCGCCCCGGACCAGTTGAAAAAGTCGGTAAATATCCTTGCGCATTTTTCGCAAGACAGGTTCTGCAGGTCCGTCAAACGGCCCTGCGAGGGTCTGCCGTAGGGTTCGGGGAAGAACTGTTCCGAGGCCAGAATTGAAACCTTATGCCCGGGGTCGTCGTCCATACCCAGCAGGTCGCTGACGGCAAGCTGCCGAGAAAGCTCAAACTGCTGCCCGTCGAGTCTTGGCCGCAGCAGAACATCGGCGTATAAAGACATCGCTTTTAGCAGACAGTCGGCCTGACAGGAAACGCTGAAAGACAAATGGTGCGGGGAAATGGACGCGCTTCGATGAATCCCCAGGCTGTCGAGGGCGCCGACGAGTTGCCGGCTGTCCATATCGCCTGCGCCTCTGAAGAGCCAGTCTGTCAGAACCGCCCCGGCTCCGCAACAGTCGGCAGGGTAGAAGGACGTACCGGCAGGCAGCAGAAAATGGAAAGACGCCGATTCGATTCCCTCAATCGGCTGACCCATCAAAACCATCCCGTTGGCCAGCGTATGGATATCAACACGTTCTTTCATTGCAAGTCAAGCCCCTCCGGTAATGCGAATCAGGCGACAGCGGCGCCGGTCTCGGTGTCGCCGAACTGTACGCTGATTTTCTTGCTTATTCCCTGTGTCTGCATTGTTATACCATAGAGCATATCGGCCATGCTCATAGTTCGTTTTGAGTGGGTAATGACGATAAACTGGGACTGCTGCTGGAACTGCCGCAGAATGACGTTGAATCTTTCGTTGTTTGCCTCGTCAAGGGCCGCGTCCACTTCGTCGAGGATGCAGAACGGAGAAGGCTTGCTTTTGAATACGGCAAAAAGCAGCGCAATCGCGGTCATCGTTTTCTCGCCGCCGCTGAGCAGGCTGATGGTCCTGGTCTCCTTTCCCGGAGGCCGGGCGACGATTTCGATGCCGCTTTCCAGCAGGTCTTCAGGGTTTTCCAGAAAGATATCGGCCCGTCCGCCGCCGAAGAGCTTGCGGAAGATTTCCTGAAAATTGAGCCGCACCTGTTCGAAAGTAACCTGGAATTTTTCGCGGCTCTCACTGTTGATTCGTTCAATGAGCTGCTGAATCTGGTCCCTGCTTTTGTTGAGGTCTTCGACCTGAGAGGAGAGGAACTCAAAACGCCGTTCCAGTTCCTGCTGCTGTTCCAGCGCGTCCAAGTTGACGTTGCCGAGCCGTTCGATTTTGGCCCGCAGATCGGCGATTTCATTCCGGACGGCCTCCCAGTCCGTATCCTGCTGCTGATAAGCCTCGTAGGCCGATGAAAGTTCAATCCCAAGCTCCTCCCTGACCCGCTGGCACAAGTCCTCGTCCCTGACTCCAAGCTGGCTAAGCTCAAGCTGTATCTGATGTGTTTGCTCTTCAACCCGGGCCTGTTCCTCGCGGACCTGACGAAGAGCGAGGGCGTTTTCCTTCTGCCGGACGCTCAACTCTTCCTGGAGCCGATGCAGTTGCCGGCTCTGTTTTTGAGCCTGCTCTTTTTCAAGATAAAGCTGCGAAACGGCGCTTTCGGCGCTTAAAATCTGCCGCTCGGTCTGTTCTATCTGCTGGCAGCAGGCTATTGTTTGACATCGCGCGTTTTCGACACTCGTGCGCGATTGCTGAATCTGGACAGACAGGCTGGAAATACGCTGGTCGAGGGCCTTTTGCTGTTCGCGGCTGCGGCCGAGCTGGATTTTCAGTTCCGTAAGATGCTCCCCTCGGCTCTGCAACTCCCGTGTATTTTCGTTAAGGCTGCCCTGAAGCGTTTCTATATGGGCGTTCCTTTGGGAGTTTATTTGTTCGAGTTCCTCCAGTTTCTGCCGCGAGTCGTGCTCTTTCTGTACGGAAAGCCCAATCTCCTCTTCGAGCATACGTATCTCGCCGGCGATGACGGGCTGTTCGTCCGTAAGTCTTTTGATGTTTTGTTCGAGCATACGCAGGCGGGATTCGGCGTCGATTTTTTCTGTATTGGCCTCGTAAATGCTGGTCCGCATGTCTTTGCACAGACCGGCCAGATGTTCATTCTGACAGTCGGCCTCGGCAAGAGACTGTTCGAGAACACTGATGTTCTGCTGCTGTTGCGCGATGATGTCGGCAAGCTGAACGATTCGGCTTTTTCTGGAGATAAGCTGAGCGGATTTTCCTATGGGGCCGGTACTGATTACACAGCCGCCGGATGCCGCCTGTCCGTCGCGCGTAACACAGCGGTATCCGGAACCCAGTCTGCCGGAAAGCTCGATGGCTCTGGGCAGGGAATCGACCAGCAGGCATTTGCCCAGAAGCTGCCAGGCTAAACCCGCGAATCGGCTCTCGAACCGGACAAACTCAATCAATCTGCCCAGCACGCCGGGGACTTCCAAAAGCTCTGCGGTATCTACAAACGGCTCAAGACGGTCTATGCAGAGGATGTGGAGCCTGTTGTCATTTTGTGCGATAAGCCGGGCATCGCCAAGCAGTGTGCTGGTGCTGTTGACCAGCAGCGTATCGGTTCTGCCCTCAAGAGCCGCCTCGATAGAAACCGAGTACGCAGGCTCGGCGGTCAGAACATCGGCTATAATGCCCTCGATGAAACCGCGGCTGTTGTCGCGATTGTCAAGTATTGATTTCAGTGTTTCGCTCAGGCCTTCCCGGCGGGCTTCCATATCCTGCAGAACGTTAAGCTCTCCTGTCAGGGCGCTGCGCTGTTCCCTGGCCGCGGTCAGTTCATTCATTGCCCGGCAGCGTTTCGAGTCAACCTCCTGCATCAAAGTCCGCTTTGTCTCAAGGTGAGTCTGGAGGCCGGAAAGAACCGACTGGATATCGGCCAGTTTAGCATGGCACTGGGCTTTTTCGGTAAGCCATTCGGTAAGCTGAGCCTGGGTCTGGCCCGCTCTTCCGGAAAGACGGGTTTTCTGCCCCGCCAGACTGTCGCGGTAGTTTGACAGACTTTGAATCTCGTTATGCAGTTGGGCCGTCCGCCGGACAATGTCGATAATACCGGATTTTTCGTCCTCAAGCTCTGCCGATACCGATGCGCACAGCTTGTTAATCCGGCTTATATCCCGCTCAACAGCGGATATCTGTTCGTCCTGCCCTGCAAGGTCCTGCCGGTTTTTTTCAAGGTCGGCTCTGCATCGGTCCATTTCGCCCGAAAGCTGTTGAATCTGGCCGTTGCCGTTTTTAATCTGCTCTGCGGCGGCGGCCTGTCGCGTCTTGTTTTCTTCAATTCGCACTTTCAGAAAGTCTATTCGCTCCAGTTGCTGTTCAATTTTGCTTCGTGCGGCTATAAAGGCGCTATCCCACCGGTTGATTTGGCTCTCGGCGTCGAGGATATTGGCCGTCAGCTCGCCGGAGGCGGCGTCGTGCCTGGCAGCGCGTGCGGCAACATCGGCAAACCGCTCTTGCCATTTGCCAAGCGAAGTTTTTTTCTCATCTATGCCGGTCTTTATCTTGTGGTACTCGGCCAGAGAAAAATTCACGCGCAGTTCCTTGAGCCGACCGGTGTACTCAACATAGCTGCGGGCTTTTCCTGCCTGCAGTTTGACGCTGCGAAGCTGTTTTTGAACCTCGCTGACAATATCGGCAAGACGAAGCAGGTTTTGTTCGGTACGTTCGAGTTTTCGCAGGGCTTCTTTTTTATGCGCCTTGAATCTGCTCACACCGGCGGCCTCTTCAAAAATAACCCGCCGGTCAACGGTCGAGGCGGCCAGAAGCTGGTCAATCTGACCCTGTTCTATAATGGAATAGGCGCTTACGCCGATGCCGGTATCCATAAACAACTCGCGAATGTCCTTCAGGCGGGACGCCTTGTTGTTGATAATGTACTCGCTTTCCCCGTCGCGGTACAGCCGTCTTGAAATTTCGAGGCTGTCCTGTTCGATGCCCAGCCCGCGAACGTCGGTAAAATACAGCGTTACCTCGGCCATCCCGCTGGGCTTTCTGCTGCTGCAACCGCTGAATATCACATCCGCCATCTGGTCGCTGCGAAGGCTTTTGGGGCTTTGGCTGCCGAGAACCCACTTAATCGCATCGACGACATTGCTCTTTCCGCAGCCGTTCGGCCCGACTATTGCGGTAATGGGACAGCCAAACTGCAGCTCGGTTTTGTCCGCAAAGCTTTTGAAGCCGTTGATTACTATCTTTTCGAGTTTCATAGTACCTCTATCAAAGTATAAAGACTCAATATCGGAAAAGGCCGACGTACCCATCCTCTCTCTATTTATCGGTCTAAGGGGGGTTATTTCTCCATTTCTTTGGGCAAAGACAGCGTCTCGCTTAAAGGGCCGGGAATAAATTGCGCGATAATGGCCTGACTTTGGCACATTTTTTCAAGAAGTTCTATAACTTGTGGGTAGGCGATACCCAGACCGGGACGGGAATTGTCCGACTGGTCGGTTTCGGAGTCCTGGCAGAGAGTAAGGATAATTTCTCCCGCCTCGAAACCGGATTTAAGCGGGCCGATAACCCGCGGCTTGCTGGGATGACGACGCGTAATGGAAATAGATTTGTCCTCCGGCCGGGCATTTATTGTGATAGCGCCGTCTTCCAGTGTAACGAATATCTCCTTTTCTTTCTCGCAGTATAGCGGCGAGCCGAACAGTACCAGGCGGGGGCTGTCCTTGCGATAAGCGTAAATGGCTTTTGGACCGCCGCACAGGACGCGGTCGAGAAAGAAATTGTTCGCGATGTTTGTTCTTTTGATAATCGGGCAATTCCTGCCCAAAAGCTGTTCGTAAGCCGCAAGACGAATGTCGATTTGTTCTTCATCCAGCAGCGGCGCCAGCAGAATCAGGGCTTCTTTGGGTTTGGCATTTTGTCCTACGGCTTCGATTGCCTCAAGACGCCGGGGCGACTGCGAATCGCGGATTACTTGCTGCAGTACGTCCAATCCGCGCTGGTCGCCGATATTGAGCAGAATGCGGGCTGCGGAAAACCGCACCGCCGGGTCGGGGTTTTCCAGCAGGGCATTGAGCTTATCCAGTGCAGGTCTGCCGATGGCCTCAATAGCGATTTCAACTGAAAGCTTTTCGGTTTGCTGCTGGAGCTGGCTGATGAGATTGTCAATACGTGTTTTCTTCTGCTCGTCCTGTTCGGACAGGTACAGGGCCAAGATAAGACGCAGGAATTTAATCTTGTTATTCTGATATCCTTTCGGGAAGCTGATTTGTATCTGATGGTCGGAAATGGCGTTGGCGGTGCCGGAGCCGAAACGTTCGTTTATGCGGTTTCTGACGACCCCTGCCGTGTAAAAATCTGGTTCTTGCAGGACAAGAGAGACAGTAACGGTTTGCTGGATCAGGCCACCTCCGAAAATGCAGTATCTTTGTTCGTTGTCAGCGCCGCCGGTGAAAGTAAAAACGGGACCATGCGCATCTGCAAGGGTTTTGGCATAAACGTCGAAAGCAACGAAACGGCTTTTTTCCTTCAGTTCCGCAGTATAAAGTCTTCCGCCGCGAAGGGAAGTTGTCTGCGTCTCGGAAAGAGGCTTAAGCTGAATGTCGAAATGCTCTCCAGCCAGCGACAGGGCCGGCAGAAGGGCGTTTATTTCGACTACGGCGGTATCCAGACTTTCAATAAATTCTTTCGGGTTGATTTTGCTCCCTTCAGGAAGCTGCTGCCACACGTATTTTTCCAACTGTTTTCTCAGTGTCGGGGGGCACTCCGCAGAGCCTGTACCATACAAACCCGCGACGATGCCGTACCCGCGGACTGGAATCGGCTCAAATGCGGAAAATCTGGCAAGGTTGCCGACGGTGGTATCCAGATTGACTTGTTTGGCGTCTTGTGTTTTTTGCAC
>JBGSSG010000354.1:0-2532 GCA_041737185.1 Anaerohalosphaeraceae bacterium | reverse complement strand
GCCAAGGCCAAAGCTGCCGGTTTTGGAATCAATTGTCTTGCCGACATCCGCGACGAAGAACTGTACAAAAAAATCAAGGCGCACTTTGAAAAGGAATTTCCGCACCTTGTGGACCGGATGACCTATATCTTCAAGGCACAGGCACGTTTTTACAAGATGATGTCGGCGTGGAAGCGAGGCGATATTGCGACGGTTGGGAAAGTGTTCCGCGACGATGGTATTGGGTTGCGGGATGAATACAAAATTTCCGGCCCGGAGCTTGAGACGATGTGCGATATCGCCCGAACGGTACCACAGGTTCTGGGCGAGCGAATGTTGGGCGGCGGGGATAAAGGAGCGGCGGGGGCGCTGGTCCTGTCGGGCGGGGCAGTCGCTTTGAAAAAGGCAGTCGAAACCGGCTATCCAAGAAGCAGGCCCGATTACGCCGATAAATTCGCTGTACATACCTGCAAAGTCGTCGATGGCGTCAAGGTTTTTGAGAAAGGACTATAAGTCGCTTTTTCAAGGAGATTTGCAATCAGAAAGCCCGGTTTCCCGGGCTTTTTTTGTTGCTCTTTCTGTACAAATTTGTATTTTATATCAAATACGTTACATTTTTGTCGAATGTGTACACGGGAGACTCTGTTATGCCGAAGATACTGGCTAAGGAAGTAAAGCTCCTTGCCGACGTGGCCAAGTCACTGGCAGAATCGCTTGACCTGGAAGCCACGCTTGAATCCATCCTGCGTTCGCTGGATACTCATTTTAATCTCCAAAGGGGGCTTATCACGCTGCTGAACCCCCAGAGCGAAACCATAAACATAAAGGTTGCGCATGGCCTGAAGGACGCCTTAAAAAAGCAGGTTACCTACAAAGTCGGGGAAGGCATTACAGGCCTGGTGGTGCAGAGCGGCAAAGAAGTTGTGGTTCCGGATATCGCAAAAGACCCTCGTTTCCTGGCAAAGACGGGCCAAAGACCCAGAACCAAAGGACAGAAAATCGCGTTCATCTGCGTCCCTATCAAGCTCGATGGAAAGACAATAGGCGCTATCAGCGTGGATAAAATAGTCCGCGCTGCAGAAGACCTTGAGGCAAATGTCCATCTTCTCGAGGTCATAACGACTATGGTAGCACAGGCGGTCAAGCTCAATAAAATGGTTGAAAGCGACAAACGCTGGCTTCAGGACGAAAATCTGCGTCTGCGGCAGGAGCTTAAAACAAGATTTAACATACAGAATATGGTCGGCACAAGCAATGCGATGCAGGAGGTCTATCGGCTGATAGAACAGGTTGCAAACAGCAATGCCACCGTGCTTATACGCGGCGAAAGCGGCACTGGAAAAGACCTTGTCGCCCATGCTGTTCATTACAACAGTCTGCGGTCTGGAAAGCCTTTTATCAAGGTCAACTGCACTGCGCTGCCTGATAATCTTCTTGAAAGCGAATTGTTTGGGCACGAAAAAGGCGCCTTTACAGGGGCTTTCGAGCGAAAGCCCGGACGATTTGAACTGGCAAACGGCGGAACGATATTTCTCGATGAAATCGGCGATTTTTCGATGAATCTGCAGGTAAAACTGATGCGCGTTATCCAGTTCAAGGAGTTCGAAAGGGTCGGCGGCGCTGAAACAATAAAATCCAATGTCCGCATTATCGTGGCGACAAACAAAAATCTTGAAGAGGGCATCAAGTCCGGTATTTTCCGTGAAGACCTTTTTTACCGCATCAATGTTTTTCCCATCTTTATACCGCCGCTGCGCGACCGCAAGGACGACATTATGCTGCTGGCGGATTTTTTCCTCGAAAAATATTCGCGTGAAAACAATAAACAGATTACCCGCATTTCCACCCCTGCCATCGATATGCTCACGAGCTATCACTGGCCCGGCAATGTCCGCGAGCTTGAAAACTGCATCGAAAGGGCGGCGCTGGTCTGCGATGGCGATGTCGTCCGCTCAGAGCATCTGCCCCCTTCCCTGCAAATGATAAAAAAAACCGAACAGGCGGAGCAGCTTACTCTGGCAGACCGCGTGGAAAATCTCGAAAGAGAGTTGATTATCGATGCTCTCAAGAAAACCGCCGGCAGACAGAATCGGGCCGCCGGCGAACTTGGCATTACCGAGAGAATGCTGGGCTACAAAATCAGAAAATACAAAATCCTTCAAAAATAACCTTTTTGTCCCGCCGACTTTCAAAGACTACAATATTGTAATAGCCTGTTGCGTCGCTAAAAGTCCACCGATTTTTGTAAGTGCATAGCCCGCATTGAATTACAGGCATTTCTTTTGTTCAGTCTCCTTTGGCACGCTTATTGCGATTCCTTCAAACAAGTGAATGTAAATTTTTCTAATGGAGAAACAAAATGACAAAGGTGTTTAGTGCAGTGCGTGCTGTAATTGTAATAGTATTAACGGCTGTCCTGCCGGTCCGGGCGGAACGGGGAAACAGGCCAGGTATTGACGTAGGCGCGGATTTTTACGGCAAGTACGTCTGGAGAGGCCAGCTTCTCAATGACGACCCTGTTTTCCAGCCTTCAGTGGGAATCTCCTGGGGCAA